>JAHRVD010000289.1 GCA_019090845.1 Marinosulfonomonas sp. | reverse complement strand
GTCGCGCGCGTCAAAATCATCAGGCAATAGACCAACAGGGTCAAAAGCCCCGGCAATATTCCGGCAATGAACAAATCGCTGATCGGAACATTCGCGAAGATGCCGTAGATGATGAACACAAGGCTTGGTGGGATCATCACGCCAAGCGTTCCGCCCGCCGCAACACAGCCCGTCGCCAGTGCTTTGTCATAGCCGGCCCTGAGCATTTCGGGCACCGTGATCCGGCTGATGGCGGCCGTCGTTGCAAGCGAAGAGCCAGAGGCCGCTGAAAAGCCAGCGCAGGCTATATTTGTAGCGATCGCAAGGCCCCCGGGCAAAAACGACAGCCAGCTTCGCGCGGCCTTGAAAAGCGAAGCGCTTAACCCGCCATAGTTGGCAAAAGCGCCCATCAGAATGAACATCGGAATTGCTGACAGCGAAAAATGCGCCGCTGTTATAAATGGTTCATCGCGCAAAAGCGCATAGGCCCCCAGAGGACTGCGGATCATCGCGATCCCGACAAGTGCAACAAACCCCAACGCGATTCCGATCGGAACCCGCAGCCCGATCAACACCAGCGCAAATCCAAACCCACCAATGCCAATGGCCAAATCCGACATAAATATTTCCCCTATAGCCCTTGCACAGCCGTTCTTGGCTATCCAAGCCCCATGTCACCGTCCGTAATTTCAAGATTATATTTTACCGCAAAGTAGCTTTGCAGCGTTGTCCAGGCAAAAGCAGCACAAGCCAACCCAACACCAACCGGATAGCTCCATCGTGCATGCCAGATAGCAATGTATCCGCTCGAAGTTTCCCAGGATTCCCCGGCCGTCATTTTGCGCAATGCCTGATCAATTCCGGCGTAGGTCATGTAGGCTGTGACCAGCAAACAAAACACCGACACGATCAGGATCGTTATCCGCATCGAGCGCGGTTTTAGCAGTGCGGTGAACAGCGTGACGCTGATGTGACCCTCAAACAGCGTGACCGCCATCAGCGGTGCGAAAACGATCGTTGTCATGTAAAACGCCGAAACGATTTCCAGTGTGCCATCAATCGGGCTGTTGAACGCATATTTCAAAAACACGTCCGCGCAGATATGCATCATCATCAGGAATATGAAAAACCCGCCGATATTGGCAAAAAAATTCGCCGTTCGACCAAGAAGCTTTTCGGTTTTTTCAAGCGATGAGTTCATCAGTTTATTCCTTGACGCTGGCCCATTGTCTGCATGTGGGCACTAGACCTTGTTCACGGTTGAATTTGGTGGGGCCAGCCAATCCACTTGCGGCCCGCCGCTTTCGATATTCGCTATCATGGCATTTGCCTGTTTAGCCGCGCCCATCAGCAATTTTGCGACGCGCTTTTGGTCCAGCATCTCGTAGCGTTTAGATGTGAACACCAACACGATACTGCCCATAGAATTCAGGCTTAGCGGCACCGCGACACCGACATTACCCACGTCCAGTTCGGACCGGGAAATCGCGTGGCCCGCACGCCGGATTTTGCTCATTTCGGCATAGAAATCGTCCCAGACGGGCGGAACTATCGACGAGGTTCTTTGGTCAGCGTTATCTTCATAAATCTGTTGCAGCTGTCGTTTTTTCATTCCCGCCAGTATCACCTTGGCCCCAGCGCCAAGAAAAAGCGGCATCCGTCGGCCACGGCCAAAACTCATGGTTAGCTCATCTGAACCTTTGATATGGTGGCTGACCACAACCCTGCCCCGGTAATAGCTGCAGGCCAGAACTTCGCACTGAAACTGATCATTCAGGCTTTGGACAACGGGCTGGATGACACTGCTGTAAGGATCATTCTGACGGATCACAAAATCCAGCTCGATGACACGCGGTCCGGGTGCGTAACCGCCAGCCGCGTTTATCAGCAGCCCCGCGGTGGTCAGCTCTTTCAGGTAACGATAGGTGGACCCACGACTGTAAGACAGCAGGTTGGAAATCTCGTCAGCCGTCAACAAGGCATGATCGACCGAGTAAAGGTCCATAATTTCCAACATGCGTTTCAGGCTAGACATCAGCGGCAACAATCCTTGAACGATCAATTTCTTCGGTTTTCAGCGCAAGCGGCAGCCCATGACCCGGAACAGATAACTGGCACCGTTTAAGGTCGTCCATTCAAAGTCCGAGCATCAGGCGGCGTGCCAAAACTGCTCTGCGAACCCAGAGCTTCAATCCCAAGTGACCCCCCACTCATTTCCCGTCGCCCCAACAATCCATGCGCAACTGGGAATTCCCTATATACACAATTCATGCACGTAAACACGTTGACTTCGTGGAACTGGAGCTAAATAATCCCACAATATGATTATTCGTAAGTTTTTTTTGATGGATGTCAACGAAAACTGACCGGGTGACTATAGATAGGACGAACAATTCGTCTTTGGGTGGACAAAATATCGGTGGGGCGAACGGCGCTGTGGCGGTTCTTTGCCCCTTCAGGAATAGAAAGCTGGGGATCAGAAATGGCACAACAGGGTATTGATGTGATCGGCCGCTGGGAATTGATCAGCTGGTATCAGGAATACGATGACGGCCGGGTCATCTACCCGTTCGGTGACGATGCTGTGGGTTTTATAGATTATCAAAAAAACGGCCAGATGTGCTGCGCATTTGCGCGCTCTGACCGACCGAACTTTACCACAGGTGGCCAGTGGAACGCCGAAGATTCCGATAAAGTGACGGCATATAACGGCTATTTGTCTTACTGCGGAACATTCAGGTTTGATGGTTCGGCAGTTGAACATGACGTGAAATTCAGCCTTTATCCAAACTGGGTCGGAACGACGATGGTTCGTCAGGTCAGTTACGAAGACGGGGTTTTGAAACTTCTGGCCCGCTTGGAAGTAGATACGCCCGAGGCCCGATCAGCAATTCTGGTCTGGCGACGGCCGGAATAGTCAAAACAGTTAAAGGGAACGTGCCTCAATGAACCAGATCGATCCACAGGATACATGGAAACACATCTGCAAAGTGGATGAGCTGGATGACGTTGAAGAAGACGAGGGTTTGCAGGTCACGGTGGATAATGGCGCAATCGTCGCCGTTTTTCGCGTGAACGGCGAATTTTATGTCATCGAAGACCTGTGTTCGCACGGCAATGCGTCTTTGGCCGAAGGGTTCTTAGAAGATTTCGACGTCGAATGCCCGTTTCACGGTGGCAAATTTGATATCCGCACAGGCGAAGCGACTGCCTTTCCCTGTGCCACGGCCATTAAAGTCTACGAAGTAAAAGTCGGCGACGGCGTCCTTTTTGCAAAGGTCAGCCCACAAGCCCCACCCCCAGATGAGGAAGCCAAGGATGCGTGACACAACCACACCTGATATCGGCTCTTTGATCAAAGACGAAACGATACATAGTTCGCTTTATACAGATCGCGACATTTTTGAACTTGAGTGTGAAAAAATATTCGAGGGCAACTGGGTTTACGTAGCCCATGAATCCGAATTGCCGCGCAATGGCGACTATTTGCGCCGCACCATGGGCACCACGCCGATTTTGGTGACCAAATCGGCCAAGGGCATCCACGTCGTGGTGAACCGATGCACACATCGCGGCAATCTTTTGTGCCCAGCTCCACGAGGGCGTCAAAAGGCGTTTGGTTGTCAGTATCATGGCTGGGTATTTGGCCCCGATGGCGAGTTGGTTGAAATACCGTTTCCCGAAGGCAGCGAGAATCTGGACAAATCCAAGCTTGGG
>JAHRVD010000288.1 GCA_019090845.1 Marinosulfonomonas sp. | reverse complement strand
TTACGACCTGTCCCCGCTTCGCGTTGTCGCCTCGACCGGCGAACCTTGGACCGAGGACGCCTGGCTTTGGCATCTGGAACATATTTGCCGCCACCGCGCCGTGCCCCTGAACATTTCCGGCGGCACCGAGCTTTTCGGCGCGATCGTTACCTCGACCGTTTTGCACCGGCTGAAACCCGGCGGATTTTCCGCCCAAAGCCTTGGTGTTGGGGCGAAAGTTCTGCGCGCCGATGGCAGCGAAGCGGACCGGGGCGAAGTTGGCGAGCTTGTGGTGACGGTGCCGCCATTGGGACTGACGCCAACGCTCTGGCAAAATGAAGCGCGTTATCTGGAAACCTATTGGGGGGCCTTCAAGGGCATCTGGCAACACGGCGACTGGGTGCGCCACGACCCGGACGGGACTTGGTATATTCTGGGGCGTTCTGATGACACGCTGAATATTGCCGGCAAACGCATCGGCCCGCCGGAAATCGAGGGCGCAATGACCCAGTCGGGCGAAGTCATCGACGTCGCCGCTATCGCTGCCCCTGATGACCTTAAAGGCGTGGCCGTGGTCTGCGTCTGCGTCGCCGCCCCCGGCGTCACGCCCGACGAGGCACTTGTGGAACGCTTGAAAACCTGCGTCGGCGATCTGGTCAGCAAACCGTTTCGCCCGCGCGAGATTTATTTTGTCGACGCCCTGCCCAAAACCCGCACCATGAAAACCATGCGCCGGGTCGTGCGTGCGGCATTCCTTGGTCTGGATCAGGGCGATATGACCTCTATCGACAACCCTGAAACCATCGTCCCTATCGAAGCCCTAAGAAAGGCCTGAACCATGATCGTCATTTTTGGTGCCACCGGCACAATTGCCACCCCGCTGATCCAAACCCTGCTGGCCATGGGCGAAAAGGTTCGCGCCGTTACCAGCGACCCGGCCAAGGTCGCAGGATTGCGCGCCAAAGGATGCGACGTGGCAGTCGCCGATTTCACCGATCCGGCGTCCCTTATTCAGGCCTGCACCGGTGCGGACAAAGCGTTTCTGGTCACACCCGCGGACGCCGACATGACCCAATGGAAAGCCAATGCAATTGAGGCCGCAAAACAGGCAGGCGTGCGCCACGTCGTCATGTCAACCGGGCTGGGTGCCTCGCCCAAGGCGGGTCTGGCGCTGGGGCAATGGCATTCCCAAAGTCAGGAATTGCTGAAAGCATCGGGCATGGACTGGACGCTGGTTCAGCCCACATATTTCATGCAGAACCTGCTGTGGCAGGCCGATAATATCGCCGCCAATAACGTCTATCTGGATGATCTTGGCGGTCCTGTGTCTTGGGTCGACGCACGCGATATTGCGGATGTCGCAGCGCTTGCGCTGACCGGCGAAAATCAGAACGAAAAGGCCTATGGTCTGACCGGACCCGAGGGGCTGAGCGGCGAACAAATTGCCGACCTGCTGACCACGGTCACAGGGCGAAAAATCGACGCGCAGCCGGTATCCCTGGAACAATCGCGCGCCGCCATGGGTGCCGGGGGAATGGCGCCCGTGGTGATTGACGCGATGCTGGAACTAAGCGCGCTGGCACCCAAGGGCTACCTTGGCGCGGTTGATCCGACGATCCAAAGCGTGCTTGGCCGCCCTGCCCGCAGTTTTGAGCAATTCATACGCGACAACGCGGGCGCATTCAGCGCGGCCAGCTAAACAGCACTAAGGCTTCAATCCGCCGAAATCCGGCCTCAGCTACGCATCCACTGCGACGCAAGGCCTTCCTCTCGGGTGATCCGGCCCCAGATATCTGCGGCACGTTCTTGGCCCAACAAACTGTCGGCCTTGGCCCTGACGCGGGCCGTGCGCGCGTCGATATCCGTTAGCTCGGACAGGTCGGATTGTGCCGAAATTGACGTGCCATCCTGCAAGTCGATCTGAACCGTTGCCGCAGTTTCGGACACGGTGTCGTCGCCCACGGCCTGAACGCGGTCGCGCAGCGCCAGCACCGCCGAATCGGTGCATAAGGCGTCATTGAATGTATCCAGCCGGGCGGTGTCATAGCCCAGCAGTGACAGCGCTGTGACCATCCGATAGCTGAACTTTGCTTCCAGACCGGTGCTGGGTTCGATAATATCGCAGACCCGCAAAAAACCCGGCGCGATCCGGATCGTAATCTTGGCAACGTCAGCGGGCGCGATTTTCTGACGGTCCTTAAGCAATGACAACGCATCAAGCGTCGCATGGGTGCCGTGGCAGCAGGCATGAAACTTGTGCTGAACGCTTTCGAACACGAAAGCCTCGCCAAACTCATCAAGCGCCGAAATATTTTCAGTGCCGTGATGGGTCGCACCAAACCCCTGTGGCCCGTCCAACCCGTCAGCGGCAGCGACCATGCCGCGCGCGGCCAATAGCGCGGCTTCAACACCGCTGGCAGCCGCATGCCCGGCATGAAACGGCTTGCCCATAGTGCCAAACTGCGCCTTCACACCGGATGCAAGCGACGCCACCAACCCAATTGCATTTCGCATCTGATCCGCTGTCAGCCCCAGCAGGCGACCTGCCGCTGCTGCGGCACCAAAGGCACCCGCACTGGCCGTCATATGCAGCCCGATCCGGTAATGCTCTGGCCCCAGCCATGCTCCAACACGACAGGCGGTTTCCACCCCAATCAGGGCTGCTTCCTGAAACGCACGCGGGCTTGTCGATTTCAGATCAGCGATCGCCATCGCCGCAGGAACCACTGCCGCAGACGGGTGAGCCAGACACAAAAAATGCGTGTCATCATAATCAAGCGCGTGTCCCGCCGTGCCATTGGCCAGCGCGGCTGCACGGGCCGGAACCGCGCGCGTCAGGCCCAACACATAGGCCTGCTCGGCCCCGCCTTCGTCTGCGACCATCTCGCGTAGGATTGCCGTCACCGGTTCATCCTGACCAGCCACCGTCACCGCCACCCAGTCGAGCAACGACAATTGCATCACATGACGCGCGGTATCCGGCACATCTTCGCCCCGGAAATTTAGCGCAAAATCACAAATGCGCTGCGAAATACTGTTATCTGGCATGGTTTTCCCCGGCTAACTAAAATGTCTGCGCAAGCCGGACACCTTCGTCGATCGCCCGCAACGCGTCCAGTTCGGACGCTTCTTTGGCGCCGCCGATCATCGTCACCGCAACGCCGCTTTTTTGCAATGCTTCAAACAAGCCATCCTGACTTTCCTGCCCAGCACATAAAACGACCGTGTCGACAGCCAACACGTGCTGATTGCCCTCTAGCGTATAGTGCAGACCGGCGTCATCAATCCGGTCGTAATTCACACCTGCCAGAATATCGACACCATGCTTTCGCAACGTGTTGCGCAGTATCCAACCGGTCGTAACCCCAAGGCCCTTGCCCGGCTTTTCAGATTTTCGCTGCAACATCGTTACCTTGCGCGCCGATGGCCGCGGTGCCAGCGGATCGCCCTTTAGCGCCCCGGCTGAGGTAAAACTGCCGTCGACACCCCAAGTGTCAAAGAACGTCGCCGGGTCATTGGTTTCGGCCTTGGGCGTGACCAGAAATTCCGCCACGTCAAAGCCGATGCCGCCAGCCCCAATGATCGCAACACTGTCGCCAGCATTGCGTGCGCCAGACAGGATTTCGCTGTATGTGGCGACCTTGGCGTGCCCGACACCTGGAATTTCCGGCACCCTGGGCGTGACACCGGTTGCAATCACCACATGGTCAAAATCATTTGCCAGCTCATCTGCACCGGCCTTCGTTCCCAGCCGGACGTCCACACCGTGGCGCGCCATTTTGGTGCCGAAATAACGCAGGGTTTCGTCAAATTCATCCTTGCCCGGTGCCGCACTTGCCAGATTAAGCTGCCCACCAAGCGCCTGAGCTGCCTCAAACAATGTAACCGAGTGGCCCAGTTCGGCGGCTTCGGACGCAGCTGCCATTCCGGCAGCGCCGCCACCAACAACGGCTATGCGTTTTGGGGCATCTGTCTGCGTGTCGCTGAATTCCGTTTCACGACACGCCTTGGGGTTCACCAGACAACCGGCCGTGCGGTGCGAGAAAATGTAATCAAGGCACGCCTGATTGCAGGCAATGCAGGTGTTGATCTCATCGGCGCGACCTTGGCGTGCTTTCAGCGCGAAATGCGGATCGGCCAGCATGGGTCGGGCCAGTGACACCAGATCGGCGTCGCCATCGGCCAGAACGTCCTCGGCAATTTCGGGTGTGTTTATCCGGTTAGACGCCACGACCGGGATCGTCACCGCGGCTTTGATGTTGGCTGGGGCCTGACGCCAGACGGCGCGCGGCACCGGATAGGCAATCGTTGGCACCCGCGCCTCGTGCCAGCCGATGCCGGTGTTCAGCATATCCGCACCGGCGGCCTCGATCTTTTTGGCAAGGTCGATGATTTCATGCGCAGGCGCGCCCTGATCCACCAGATCGGCGGCAGAAATTCGGTAGATAATCATGAATTCCGGACCACAGGCCGCGCGCACAGCCTTGATGATCTCAACCGGCAGACGGTGCCGGTTTTCAACGCTTCCGCCCCACTCATCGTCACGTTTATTGGTGTGGTTGATGGTGAATTCATTGATCAGATAGCCCTCAGAGCCCATGATCTCGACCCCGTCAAACCCGGCCGCCTGCGCATTGCTGGAAGCGGTGGCGAACTGTTCAATGGTTTCCCAAATTTCATCACCGGTCATTTCGCGCGGAACAAACCGATTGATCGGGGCGCGGATCGCCGAGGGGCCAACACAATTTTCGGCCTTGGCATACCGCCCCGCATGCAAGATCTGCGCACAGATCAGGCTGCCCTCTGCATGAACCGCATCACAGATCGGGCGCAATTCCAGCGCCGCCTTTGCGTCATCAATCATCGGTGCGCCCGGCTCGATCAGCCCGGCTTCATTCGGAGCAAACCCGCCCGTGATAATCAGCGCCGCCTCGCCCCGCGCACGTTCGCCGTAAAACGCGACTTGTTTGGCAATCGGATCAGGTTCCATATCCAGCCGCGTGTGCATCGAGCCCATGATAATACGGTTGCGCAGCGTATGTGCGCCCACTTTCAGCGGCGAAATCAGCGTTTTATATGCAGATTCAGCCTTTTCCAAAGCACTCATCAGGTCTCTCCCTATTCCACTTGCCAGATATTCTAACGTTTGTTAGGTTTTTTGGAAAGTAGGAATTCGAAATATTCGGCAAGGAGGCCCATGCTATGCATTTTCAACCGACAGAGGATCAACAGGCGTTTCGAGAAACAGCAGAGCGGTTTGCCCGCGAAAAGCTGGCTGACAAATATCAAGAGCGCGCCGCCCAGCATCGGATTGACCGGGATATGCTGCGCGAAATGGGCGCGCTTGGCCTGATCGGCCCCGACCTGCCGGAAAAATTTGGCGGTATGGGTGAAAGCTCTGTCACAGCCGGCCTGATCATCGAGCAGATCGCCTATGCGGATTTCAACGCCAGCTACGTCCAGCTATTGGGATCGCTGATGGGGGGCATGGTCGCACAGCACGCATCCCCCGACATCGCGCAGGAATGGGTTCCCAAAGTTGTCGCAGGCGAAAAGGTCATTGGCCTTGGCCTGACTGAACCGCGTGGCGGCTCGGATGCTGCTGGCTTGCAGCTAAAGGCCGAACGATCCGGCAAGGGCTGGAAGCTGAACGGTGAAAAAACCTCAATGAGTTTTTCTGAACAGGCCGATGCCACAGTCGTTTTTGCACGCACCGGCGGCCCTGGCACCACATCACGCGGGGTCAGTGCCTTTTTCGTGGACATGAAGGAAAAGGGCATATCCTGCACCCATTTTGACGATATCGGCACCAAACCGGTCGGACGTGGTTCGGCATTTTTCGATGATGTTTACGTGCCGGACGAATGCATGATGGCGGTCCAGGACCGCGCGTTTGGCACGATCATGTCGGGGTTTGATTTTAGCCGCGCGCTGATCGGGCTGGAATGTCTGGGGGCTGCGCAGGCCTCTGTCGATGAAACATGGGCCTACGTTCAGGAACGCCACGCATTCGGCACACCCCTTGCACAATTTCAGGGCGTCAGCTTTCCTTTGGCCGAGGCCGAGACCCAACTGACAATGATGCGCCAGCTATGCTTTTACACGCTCGGGCTGCGCGACAGCGACCAGCCCCACACGGCGCAGGCGGCAATGTGCAAATGGTATCTGCCCAAAACCTGTTGCGAAATCATCCACCAGTGCCTGATCCTGCACGGCCATTATGGCTACACCACCGACCTGCCCCATCATCAGCGCTACAATGACGTGCTGGGCCTGCAAATCGGTGACGGCACCGCGCAAATCCAAAAACTGGTTATTGCCCGCGAAAAAGTTGGCCGGATGGCAATTCAATATGACCAACGCGCCAACGAGGCCAAAAAATGAGCGCGCCGGTAACTGCAATCGTTCAGGGAACCACAGGCGTCATCGAGCTTTCCCGCCCGGAAAAGTTCAACTGTCTGTCGCTGGAAGTTCATCAACTTATTGATGCCGCACGGATCGAGTTTGAGGCAAATCCAGACATTCGCGCAATCCTGATCCGCTCAACTGGCAAGCATTTTTGCACCGGCGCGGACCTGACAGAGGTCAAAGGTCTGATGGGTGACCCAAAGGGTCTGAACCATTTTATCAGTTTTGGCATGGGCGTATTGCAGCGTTTGGAAAGCAGCCCGCTGCCCGTCGTTGTGGCCGTTCAGGGGCTGTGTCTGGCTGGTGGCACTGAATTGATGCTGGCCGCGGATGTCTGTTTTGCCGCTGAAACGGCGCAGTTTGGCGATCAGCACGCACAGTTTGGCCTGATCCCCGGTTGGGGCGGCAGCCAGCGCCTGACCCGGCTTATCGGCCAGCGCCGCGCGCTTGATCTTTTGATTTCGGCGCGCTGGATGAGCTCGGGCGAGGCAAAAGACGTCGGGCTGGCAAACTATGTTGTGCCCGACGACGAACTGCATAGCGGCGCACTGGACTACTGTGAAAAAATCAACACCCGTTCACGCGTCGGTATCGCCGAAATGAAGCGGCTGGCACGGCAAGGGATCGAAATGTCTTTGGATCAATCCATGCAACTGGAACTTGACGCCGCCGTGCGCCACCTTCCGGGCGCGGATGTGGCCGAAGGACTGGATGCATTTGAGAACCGGCGCAAGCCAAAGTTCACCCAATAGCAAAGCGGAGAGACCAATGGATTTCACCCTAAACGACGAACAGCGCCAGATTTACGAATATGGCGGCCAGTTGGCGCAAAGCTTTGACAACACCTATTGGCTGGAACATGCGCGCCAGCATACTTTCCCGCGCGAGATGTTCCAACAGATCGCCAACGACGGGTTTCTGGGGATGATGGTGCCCGAAGAATACGGTGGCACAGGCCTTGGCATGACCGAAATGATGCTGTTCATGGAAGGCACCGCCAACTACGGCATTCCGTTGTTGATGATGGTTGTTGGCCCTTGCATGTCGTTGTCCCATCTGTCCAAACACGGCACCGAGTTTCACAAAAAAGAACTGCTGCCTGCCGCCTGCAAGGGCGACATCCAGTTTTGCTTTGCGATCACCGAACCGGGGGCTGGATCAAATTCGATCAAAACCAAGACCATGGCCAAGCGCAATGGCAACCGGTTTTCGCTAAGCGGTGAAAAGACGTTTATCACGGGCGCGGATGTGTCTGATTATTGTCTGGTGGTGGCGCGCACGACGCCCCATGATCAGGTCAGCCGACGCACCGATGGTTTCACGCTTTTTGCTGTCGATCTGAAGAAAAAGGGTGTGGACAAACAGCGGGTTAAAATCTCGATCCCCCTGCCCGAAGAACAATGGACATTGTTCTTTGACGAGGTTGATCTGGGCCCAGAGGATGTCGTCGGCCATATCGACGAGGGCTTTAACATCCTGTTTGACACTCTGAACCCGGAACGCATTATCCTATCTGGCCTGTGCTGTGGTCTTGGCCGGTTTGCGCTGAACAAGGCGGTGGAGTATGCCAATGAACGCGTTGTGTTTGGCCAGCCTATCGGTGCCCATCAGGGGGTGCAGCATCCAATGGCAAAGGCCCATACAAACATCGAAATGGCCAGCCTGATGGGGCGTCGCGCCGCTTGGGAATTTGATACCGGCCAGCCGGCTGGTGCGTCGGCCAACATGGCGAAATACGCGGCCGCCGAGGCCGGAATAGAAGCAGTCGATGCAGCACTTCAGGCGCATGGCGGCGCTGGTTTCACCGAAGACACCGGGGTTTACGAAATGTATCCGCTGATGCGCCTTTTGCGCACAGCACCGGTGAACCGCGAATTATGCCTGAGCTTTATTGGCGAAAAAGTCATGGGCCTGCCCAAGTCCTACTGACACAGATCCCCATAGGGAGAGAACGATGAACTACGGAATGCGATTTCGCCGTGCTGACGCTTTTGACAAGGCCGATGATCCCTGTTGGCACCCGGTAGAGGCAGCCCCACTGAACGAGGTGGAGACCCTTCAGCAGGAAAAACTGCGCGTGCAGATGGATTACCTGAAAGAACGCTCGCCGTTTTATCAGACAAAGTTCGGCGACGCCGGTGTTGATTTTGATGACATTAAGACAATCCAAGACCTGCAAAAGCTGCCCTACACTGTGAAAACCGAAGTCCGCGAAAGCCTGGCCGCGCAACCGCCGTTTGGCCTGCATTGCGCCGCCGACCTTAAGGATATCGTGCAGATGCAAGCCTCATCCGGGACCACAGGCAACCCGTCTTACGTGGCCCTGACCGAACCGGACGCCGAGATGTGGCACGAAATGACGGCCCGGTGTTTCTTTGCTAACGGCGTGCGCCCCGGCGACATGGCGTTGCATGCATTTTCGCTGGCCAAGGGCTTTGTAGGCGGCATTCCGGTTGTGCAGGCGTTGCAATATATGGGCGCGATTGACGTGCCCGTCGGGGCCGATGGTGGTGCTGAGCGTTTGCTGCGGGCAGCCTATGACACGCGGCCCCGCTGCATCGTTGGCGCGCCCAATTTTGTCATTCATCTGGCCGAGAAAGCCGAAGAAGTTCTTGGCGTCAAAGCCAGCGAGCTTGGCGTCGAACGCATCATCGTTGGCGGCGAACCGGGCGGCGGCATACCGGCGATCCGGGCGCGGATCGAGGAACTATGGGGTGCCAAATGCTGTGAAATGCTGGGTGGCACCGATCTGGGCGTGGCCTATTGGGCGGAATGCGACGATCAGTCGGGCATGCATATGGTCAATATGGACCACATCATCACCGAGCTTTTGGACAATGACACTGGCAAGATCATTCCGTTCGCCGATGGTGCCAAGGGCGAGATGATCTATACCGCGATTGGACGTCAGGCCAGCCCGCTGGTGCGCTTTAAATCCGGCGATCATATTGAGGTTCTGGGCACGACGTGTTCGTGCGGGCGCACTGGCCCAAAAATCCGCTGCGTCGGGCGCACCGATGATATGCTGATCGTGCGCGGGGCCAATGTGTTCCCCTCCGCGATCCAAAGCATCGTTGCCGACATGGCGCCCGATACTAACGCGGTCATGCGCGTTTTGGCCGATTTCGAAGGCCACACCACGCAAGGCGCACTAAAAGTGATCGTTGAACGTGGTCCGGGGCGCGATCCGGGGCGTGATGGCGCATTGAAAAAAGACATTGAAAAGCGTCTGCGCGACTCGCTGGTATTCAAAGCCGACGTGCAAATTGTGGCCGCTGATACCTTTGAAAAACCGGGTGTTGCCAAAATTGCACTGACCCTCAGAAAAGATCCAAAACTGCCATGACGCGTATGAAATCAACCCTCGATACGAACTCTGATGATTTCAGGGCAAACGATGCGGCGTATCGCGCTAAGAATGCCGAGTTGCACGAGTTGCGCCTGCAACAACGCATCGGCGGCCCGCAAAAGGCCCGCGACCGGCACATCAAAAAAGGCAAGATGCTGCCGCGTGAACGGGTTGAGCGACTGGTTGACCCCGGCACCCCCTTTCTGGAACTGGGCGAGTTGGCAGGGCTGGACAAATATGACGGCGTGCCGCCGGGTGCCGGGATTATCACCGGCATCGGCATGATCGAAGGCCGCCACTGCATGATTATCGCCAATGATGCCACCGTTAAGGGCGGCACCTATTTTGGCATGACGTGCAAGAAACACGTGCGCGCCCAGAAAATAGCATGGAACAACCGCCTGCCCGTTGTCACACTGGTGGACAGCGGCGGTGCATTTCTACCCGAGCAGGCGAATATATTCCCCGACGAAGGCCAGTTTGGCTCGATTTTTCACCAGCAGGTTGGCATGTCGGGTGACGGTGTGCCACAGATTGCCGTGGTGATGGGCCCCTGCACCGCCGGTGGTGCCTATATCCCGGCGCTTTGTGACGAAGTGGTGATCGTACGCGGTCAGGGTTTCATGTATCTTGGCGGACCAGAACTGACCTTTGCGGCGACCGGCGAAAAGGTTGACGCCGAGAATTTGGGCGGCGGCAAAATGCATTCGTCCGTGTCCGGCGTCACCGATCATCTGGCCGAGGATGACGCCCACGCGCTGGCGATCACCCGCGAGATTGTCAGCCATCTGGGCGAACTTCCCAAGACGCGCAAAACACCTGCCACGCCGACACCACCCGCCTACCCCACCGACGAAATCCACGGCATCGTCAGCCGCGACATCAAGGTTCCCACCGATAACCGAGAGGTTCTTGCCCGTCTGCTGGATGACAGCGAGTTCCATGAATTCAAGCCACTGTTTGGCGACACGTTGATGACCGGCTGGGGCCGCATCCACGGCCATGAAGTTGGCATTCTGGCCAACACCGGCGTGCTGTTCGTTGAGGCCGCGCTAAAGGCCACACATTTCATCAGCCTGTGCGTGCAGCGCGAAATACCGCTATTGTTTCTGGCCGATGTGAACGGCTTTATGGTTGGGCGCGAAGTGGAACAGGCTGGCATCGCCAAGGCTGGCGCCAAGATGATTACCGCTATGTCCTCAGCTCGGGTGCCCAAATTCACGGTGATTACCGGCGGCTCCTATGGTGCTGGATACCTTGCGATGCTGGGTCGCCCATTTCAGCCCGATGCGATGTTTGCATGGCCCTCCGGGCGCTCGGCGATCATGGGGCCGGATCAGGCCGCAAGCGTGCTGGCGCAAGTGCGGGTGCAGATCAACGCGCGTGAAGGAACCGAATGGACCCCCGAGGAAGAAGAAGCCTTCAAAGCCCCGATCCGCAAAGAATATGAGGATTTTCAGGGGGCCTATAATTACGCTTCCAACCTGTGGATCGACAGCGTGATCGAACCGGGCGAGACCCGTGATGTCATGGCGTTGATGCTCGATGTCGCGTCGCGCCGGCCCAAGGTAGAAACGAAATTCGGCGTATTCAGGTTCTGACATGGAAAAAACCAACATCAAAACCCTGCTGATTGCCAATCGCGGCGAGATTGCCTGCCGGATCGCGCGCACCGCTCGCGCCATGGGCATTACCCCGATTGGCGTGCATTCCCAAGCGGATGCAAACGCACGTCACGTGCGCGAAATCGGTCGCTCAATCCTGATTGGCGCAGGTCCGGCATCCGAAAGCTATCTAAAGATCGACGCCGTTCTGGATGCCGCCAAAAAGGTTGGTGCCGACGCCATTCACCCCGGTTACGGCTTTCTGTCCGAGAACCCGGAATTCGCGAACGCCGTAGAAGCGGCGGGTATGATTTTTGTTGGTCCAACCGGCGAAACGCTGGATCGTTTCGGCGACAAGGCCAGCGCCAAAGAGGCCGCGATTGCCGCCGATGTTCCGGTGGTTTCGGGCGTCGCCGGGGCCAAATCTGATCCGGACGAAATTGCCCGTGAAGTGAAATCCATGGGCCTGCCGGTGCTGCTTAAGGCGGTTGGCGGCGGTGGCGGCCGTGGCCAGCGGCTGGTCGAAAACCAAGCTACCCTTATGGAAGACATTGAGGGCGCGCTGCGCGAAGCCAAATCAACTTTTGGCTCCGAAGGGTTGCTGCTTGAACGCTTTCTGCCCAAAGCGCGCCATGTGGAAATTCAGATCGCCGGGGACGGAACCGGCGATGTTGTGCATCTGTTTGAACGCGACTGCACCTTGCAGCGTCGCCACCAAAAGGTGATCGAGGAAGCCCCCGCATGGGGCCTGCCGCGTGATCTGCTGGACCAAATTGCGGCCGATGCGGTGAAGCTTGGCAAAAGCCTGAATTATCGCGGTCTTGGAACGGTCGAATTTCTGGTGACGGGGGGCGAATACTTCTTTCTCGAGGTCAACCCTCGCCTGCAAGTTGAACATCCGGTGACCGAGGCCATTACCGGCCTTGATCTGGTCGCCCTGCACCTGCGTATTGCCGCTGGACAGGGCCTTGGGCTACACCAAAGCGACATCACCTGCACCGGTCATGCAATCGAGGCGCGCCTATACGCCGAAGACCCCGCCAACCAGTTCGCACCGTCCACCGGGCAGATCACCCATCTGCACCTGCCAGACGATATCCGGGTGGACAGCGGTGTCGATCAGGGCGACAGCGTCAGCCCGTTTTATGACCCGATGATCGCAAAGCTGATCGTCCACGCTGACGACCGCGATAGCGCACTGGCCCAACTGGGGGCCGCTCTGGATCACACATCAGTCGCCGGGGTCGAAACCAACCGCGCATTTCTGGCCGCATTGGTGCGGGACACTGATTTTGCCAAAATGCAGGTGCACACCCGCTGGATCGACACCCGGTTGGATGCCTTGATTTCGGCCCCCGGTGACGCCGACGCCCTGCTTTGGCGCGCACTGGCAGCGGTGCTGTTTGTAACTCGCGACCGGGATGAACAGCATTCCAACCCATGGAAAAACCGCGCGACCTTCACCGGCTGGCGGCTTGGGCTGGGCGGCGACCCGGGCGAGGCCGGGCAGCGCGTTATGCTGGAACCTGCGGGCGGCGAGCAGATCGAAATGCGCGTCGGGCCAATCGGACCAGACAGTCAGTTCACCGTCTATGATCCTGACGAGACTGCTTTGCATCTGCGTGCGGCGCAAATCGCACCGGATCACTGGCAGGTAACCCACGCCGGCGAGGTCCGGATCATCGAAACGAATACCGCCGGGGACAAGATTGAGATTATCGCACCCTCTGGTCGTCATTTGTTTCAGGCCGCACCACCGCTGGCCTTTGCCGCCGCAGGTGGCGCTGCCGAACGAACCCTGACATCGCCCCTGACCGGCCTGATCGTCAAAGTGCTGGCCCGCGAGGGCGATGCAATTAACGAAGGCGACACTGTCGCCATACTTGAATCCATGAAACTCGAAATATCCATAAAGGCGACAGCCTCTGGGATAGCCACCAATATTTCGGTAAGCGAAGGCGCAATGGTCGATCGAGGCCAAGTCATAGCCGAAATAGCAGCCATAGAAAGCGAAGAACCAAATGAGTGATTTTCCAAAATTCGTCGAAATCCGTGAAGAAGGCCCACGGGAAGGGTTTCAAATCGAACCCGTCGTTTATCCGATTGAACAGCGGGTTGAACTGATCGATTTGCTAAGCGAGTCCGGGCTGAAGCGCATTCAGGTGGGCTCTTTCGTCAGCCCGAAATACGTGCCGCAAATGGCCGACACCGGGACTTTGTTTGAAAAAATCAAGCGCAAACCGGGCGTGCAATACACCGCCCTTTGGCTGAACGACAAAGGT
>JAHRVD010000287.1 GCA_019090845.1 Marinosulfonomonas sp. | reverse complement strand
CTCAGGCTCTGTTAGCATTTGCAATTTTGCTGACGTTCCAAATGGCCGCGATCTGGCTGGGGATGGCATCGCTGCTGCTTATTGCCGTCTACCCGTTCGCCAAGCGGTTCACATGGTGGCCCCAAGCGTTTCTGGGATTGGCTTTCAACTGGGGAGCTTTGCTGGCCTGGGCAGCCGTAACCGGTGGCGTAGCCTGGCCTGCTGTCGCGCTTTACGCAGCCGGCATCAGCTGGACCCTGTTCTACGATACAATCTATGCCCATCAGGACAAAGAAGATGACGCCTTGATCGGTGTGAAATCTACTGCGCGCCTGTTTGGAAGTAACACGCAGATCTGGCTTCGGTGGTTCATGGTCGCAAGTGTTTTGCTGCTGGCTTTGGCTATCGTAATGGCCCTTGCGCCGGGGCGAAACGTGTTGGCATTGACCGTTGCCCTTGCCGGACCGTGGGCTATGGGATGGCATCTTTCGTGGCAGAACAGGACGCTGAACACCGAAAGTCCCGAAATTTGCCTGATGTTGTTTCGCTCAAACCGGAATGCAGGGCTAATTCCTGCGCTGTTTCTTGCCATTTCTCTATTCCTTTGATTGCGGCGCAGGGCGGCAATGCCTATGAAATGTTCCAATGACATTCACAGTTAACATTGGATCAGTTTGATGCATCTGGCCAGAATCATGCCCCCGGTTATCGCTTTGGTGACGGGCTGTGTGCTGGCGCTCATGGCGGCCGTATTTGCGGCCGATATGGTCGAGACCAGAACACAGGCGGATGTCAGTCGAGTTCTGAGCCTGGACGGCCATAACTGGGTCGCTGTCGATGTTGACGGTTTGCAGGTTATCCTCAGCGGTTTTGCCCCAGATGAAGCTACGCGGTTTCGGGCGTTAAGCGGGGCGGGGACGATTGTCGATGCGTCACGCGTCATCGACATGATGGATGTTACAATTGCAGCACCGATTGCGCCGCCAAGGTTTTCAATCGAAATTCTGCGCAATGACAATGGCATTTCGCTGATCGGGCTGATTCCGGCTTTGATGAACCGCGAAACGGTGGTGAACGATATTCACAATCTTGCGGACGGGGCAAAAGTAACCGACTTGCTGGATGTTGCGGATTTTGAACCGCCTGCGGGCTGGGATACCGCTGTCGCCTTCGGTCTGAAAGCGCTGGCGTTGCTGCCCCGATCCAAAATCTCGATTTCCGCCGAGCGGGTCGAACTAAAAGCAATCTCCGACAGCGTCACCGAAAAGCGACGGCTAGAAACTGAACTGGCGAAAACAGCACCGGACCAGCTGCGGATCGCGATAGACATTTCTGCGCCCAGACCAGTTATCACGCCATACACATTGCGGTTCCTGATGGATGATCGGGGCGTGCGTTTTGACGCCTGTTCTACAGACACTGAAAAGGGCAGAGAAACCATTTTAACGGCGGCGATTACGGCTGGGCTGCAGGGCAAATCAACCTGCACTATTGGCCTTGGCGTGCCCAGCCCGAATTGGGATTTAGCAGTCGCCACTGGCATAAAAAAGCTGGCAGAACTTGGCGGCGGCTCGATAACATTCAGCGACGCCGATGTAACTCTGGTCGCATTGGATACAGCCACGCCGGAAAACTTTGACCGGATCACCGGAGAATTGAAGGCAGCGCTGCCGGATGTGTTTTCCCTGCACGCAATTTTGCCTGAACCTGTAATAATTGATGGCACCGGCGCAAATAACGGACCACCGGAATTCGTCGCCACCCGCAGCCCGGAGGGGCTGGTCCATCTGCGCGGCCGGATATCTGACGAGCGCACACGAATTGCCACCGAAAGCTACGCGCACGCACAATTTGGCAGCAAATCCGTCACCGGTGCAATGCGTCTGGACCCCGACCTGCCAAGCGGATGGTCGACGCGCGTTCTTGCCTCACTTGCTTCGCTGTCGCTGCTCAACCACGGCAGCGTGGTGACCCAACCCGATGTGGTGGACATTCGCGGAACAACCGGGAACCCGGATGCGCGCGCCGAAATCGCCCGAATTCTGTCCGAAAAACTTGGCGAAACCGCAAATTTTCAAATTGCCGTCGTTTACGAGGAAAAGCTGGACCCACTGGCAAACATTCCAACCCCGCAAGAGTGTGTGGCCCAGATCAATCAGGTGCTGAGTATCCGGCAGATCACCTTTGCGCCTTCCTCAGCGGATATCGACCACGAGGCACGCGATTCGATCGACAACATTGCTGAAATCATGAAAAGCTGCGTCGATGTCGCGATGGAAGTCGGCGGGCACACCGATAGTCAGGGCCGTGAAATCATGAACCAAACCCTAAGCCAGGGTCGGGCAGAAGCTGTCGTAAATTCCTTGCTGGCGCGCAGAATCTTAACTTCGAACCTGACTGCGATTGGGTATGGTGAGGCTCAGCCAATTGCCGATAACAAAACTGAAGAAGGCCGCGAAGCAAATCGGCGCATTGAATTCAAACTAGTTCAAAACGAAACCCAACAGCCTGTGCCGCAAAACGCCACCGGTGGTGAAGAAGAACCGACACAAAAACCCGCGAACAACGAAGAGAACGCAGATGAACAGAACTGAATTTATCATCGCAACCGCGATCATTCTTTT
>JAHRVD010000286.1 GCA_019090845.1 Marinosulfonomonas sp. | reverse complement strand
TCTCCGATTTAGATTGATGATGCGCCAGGCGCGATTAGTAGGTTGTGATAGTCTGAGCCGACAGGTTCGAGCTGATCTTGTCTGCCAGGCTGGTTGTGCCGCTGGAAACAGATGCCAGTACGGCAATGCCGAGGCCAACGATTGCTGCGGTCAGAACGACCCAGTCAACAGTTACTGCGCCATCTTCGTCGCGCATGAAGTCGTGTGCAATTTTGAACAGTTTCATAAGTCCCTCCGAACGTTCGTTGCTTTCAAGTTAACCTCGCCATCCGAACCAGACCTAAATGTTGTTGGCCTAATCAGTGACTTGGTATGCCGCTATAAAGCTGTTCGATTGGGGCGAGACTTGGGCACCCGTCTGGCAATTTTGTAAAGACTGAAAAAATTGTTAAAAATTTCTGTAATTCATTGAATTATAACGATAAATAATAAATCATTAGTTCTTAACTATATGTTTTGGGGATACAAAATGCCTGAAACGGTCGGATTTTCCCTAAATTGAGAACAGAAAACTGGCTTTGCACGCAAAATATTGTAAATATTGTAGCCAAAAGAACACCGAGGCAGAGCGAAACCGCATGAAGCGGATTTTTAGAATATTAATAGGAATCGTTTATCTTAGCGTGGCTGCACCTGTGGGCGCGCAGGACAAGCCTGCCTTCAGAGAATTCACTTTCAAACGCGTTGGTGTCCCGGGCCCCGGTGCTGGCAAGCGAATTACTGTTCAGATTGATCCCGTGGAACAGGCGGAATATCTGCGCGTTCCAAAACCGGACGTGGTGTCACTTGTGCCCCAGCCGAAACCTGGTCCTCGGAAAGACGATCCCTTTGCGTGGTATTGGTCTGTGGTGTCTCCTAGCCTTTTGGCGTCCAGTTCGCGGCGTTTGGATGACGCAGTTAACCATTTGCGGAACAACCCGGATGGGAAAATCGTTTCTGTCCCCCGCCTGCAGGCTTTGCAGAACATTGTCGGCCACCACGGCATTCGCATTTTGAAGGCCACGATTGGAACTCAGGTTTCTCCGGCGCTCGTGCTGGCGGTTATTGGTATCGAGTCTAGTGGCCGGACGGATGTTGTCAGCTCGGCAGGCGCGTCGGGGTTGATGCAACTGATACCAGCCACGGCCGAAAGGTTCGGCGTGACTGACAGCACCGATCCGGATCAGAACATCCAAGGCGGTGTAGCCTATCTGGATTGGCTGATGAGCGAATTCGATAATGATGCGGTAATGGTTCTGGCGGCCTATAATGCTGGCGAGAACGCCGTGCGCCGCCATGAAGGGGTTCCGCCATTCGCAGAGACCCGGGCCTACGTCCCAAAAGTTCTGGCAACATGGAATGTTGCAAAAGGTCTGTGTATGACGCCGCCACAGTTGATATCTGACGGCTGTGTGTTTGCTATCAAAGAGGCGCGCAATGAGCGATGACAACCGTGTTCTGGTGCTGGACGTTGATGGCACGTTTCTGAAAACCGACATGCTGCTGGAATGTTTCTGGGGCGGTCTAGGCAAAGATCCGTTGCGGGTGCTGTCCACCAGCCTGCGTAATCTTAGCAATCCGGCAGCGCTGAAACGCGAACTGGCCGCGATTGCCAATCTGCGCACTAATCTGCTGCCAGTTAACCCAGAGATCAAGGCACTTGCCGACGATGCGATGGCGTCGGGGCGCCAAGTTGTTCTTGCATCCGCGTCCGAGGAAACGCTGGTCAGCCAACTGGCGAACGATCATGGCCTGTCAGAGCGGGTGTTCGCTTCGGATGGGGTTCAAAACCTGAAGGGCAGGGCCAAGGCTGGTGCGCTGACACAGGCATATGGTGAAGGCGGCTTTGATTATGCCGGAAACGAAAATACTGATGTGGCCGTTTGGGACCATAGCGAAAACGCACTGATTGTCGGCGATGTCGCGCGGGCCGAACGTTCCCTTGCAGCCAAGGGCAAAGCGGTCACGAAATACCCCGGCGGCTGGGCGTTTGCCGACGCACTAAAGGCGATGCGGCCACATCAGTGGGTCAAAAACGTGCTTTTAGTTTTGCCGATGCTGGCAGCGCACGACTTTACACTGGCAACGCTGGGGCTGGTGGCTTTGGGGGTGATCGCCTTTTCGGTCGCGGCGTCCTGTATATATATAGTGAACGATCTGCTGGATCTGGAAGCAGACCGTCTGCACGCCACCAAATGCCGCCGCCCATTTGCCAGCGGAGCGGTGCCGATCGGGATCGGAATGCTGCTTTGTGGGCTATTGGGAATTATCGCACTTGGGCTGGGCAGTTTTCTGGGCCTGCCGTTTTTTTTGGTGGTTGCAGGTTATATGGTGTTGTCACTGGCCTATTCGCTGCGCCTGAAACGGATGCGTTGGGTCGATATCGCGACTTTGGCCACGCTTTATACCCTGCGTGTGGTGGCAGGTGCCGCCGCGGGGCAGGTTGAGGTGTCTGGTTTCATGCTCGTGTTCATATTCCCGATTTTCATTACTCTTGGCTGTGTGAAGCGCCTGACAGAACTGACGCTGGCCACCAATGATGAACGCTTGCCGGGGCGCGGCTATGGGCGGCAGGACCGGGGTGATCTGTTGAATATGGCGTGGATCGGCTTTGCCGGGGCGCTGCTGACCTTTTTTCTTTATACGATGACCGAGCAGGCAAAAGAGCTGTATCCGACACGCTGGATATTGTGGGCAGCCATGATCCCAATTGCGATGTGGCTGCTGCGGATGCTGCGGCTGGGGTATTTTGGCAAACAGGATTATGACCCAATTGTCTTTGCCTTGCGCGACAAACGCGGCATTGGCCTGTTGCTTATCACCCTGTCGATGATGTTTTACGCGGCCGGTCTGTGGCAGGAATGGCTGGGCTTTTAGCGCCCTGCCGTCAGATCGACAGTTTCTTGAAAATTGGTTCCGGTATGCAACGGATGATCAGCATAATGTAGCGCCACGGGAACGGCGAATAGACGGTGTTGCGCTTCTTTTTGACTGCCTTCAGGATGTCACCGGCCACCTTTTCCGGCCCAACCACCAGCACCAGCCCGTCCAGCCCCCATGTCATCGCCGTATCAACCATGCCGGGCTTTACCGTCAGAACATGAACGCCAGAGCGCCCCAACCGGTTGCGCAAACCCGACAGATAGGTGTGAAAACCCGCTTTGGCCGCGCCATAGACGTAATTTCCCAACCGCCCGCGATCCCCGGCAACTGATCCGGTGCCAACGATGGTGCCACAGCCGCGTTCTTCCAGCAGGGGCGCAAGCATTTGCAAAAAATGCGCCGGACCGGTGAAACTGTCCGTCACGGTGCCTGCGATCAGGTTGGGATCGGCGTCAATTTCGCTTTGATCTGGCATTGAGCCCACAAAAACCGCGGCGTTGATCTGGCCTTCTTCTTTGGCAAGACGCGCGATGATTTTGGCGTAATTTGCCGGGTCGCGGGC
>JAHRVD010000285.1 GCA_019090845.1 Marinosulfonomonas sp. | reverse complement strand
GGATCGTGCCCAGAAACACAAGCAGATAGGACACCCAGACGATCGCTAGCCAGATATCTACATACCATTCAGGCTCGGCGTATTCTTTGGACTGTGTGGCACCCAGAAGATAGCCCGTAGCGGCCAACACGATGAACAGTTGGTAACCCCAGAATACGAACCACGCATAATTCCCCCCCCACAGCCGGACCGCGCTGGTGCGTTGAACAACATAAAAAGAGGTGGCTATCAGAGCGTTTCCGCCAAATGCAAAAATGACGGCGGATGTATGTAACGGCCGTAGGCGCCCGAAATTCGTATAGCCTTCGGCCCATTCGATATTCAGCGACGGAAATGCCAGCTGAAATGCAATATATGTGCCGACAAGGAACCCAACCACGCCCCAGAACGCGGTTGCAATAACCCCTGCCCTTACGACGCCATCCATATATTCCAATGAGGGAGGCGGACTTGGCTCATCGGTTCTTCGAACTGTCCAAAGGAACAGCCCTCCGGCCACAAGCATGATGATGATTGCATGAACCTGATATGGCAGGTCGCGCCCGAAATTAGCGGCGATCGCCGCCAAAAGCGCAATCAGCCCCAAGACAATCAATTTCAGATAGTTCCACATTCTTTGTCCCCTGTCCTGCACAACCCAAAGCTGTACCTTTGTCGAAGCGGATTCGACTTTCCCTTGTCAGTGCATTGCTAACGGATTCTGCGCATTGATCCATGTCAAAACCTTCGCCCGGAAGGGTTGATCGAGGTCAAAGCGGAAATAAATATTTCCATGATGCTACCTGTGAACAGTACGGAATAAATTTGGGAGATAGGCGCATGGCATATAAAACGATCACAACGATTATTACCGATCCGGTCGCAGAACGGGCGGCGCTGGATGCAGCGATAGAGTTGACAGCACGTGAAGGCGGGCATCTGGAAGTGCTGTGCCTTGGTGTTGATCGAACCCAACCCGGCATTTACTATTCGGGCACAAGTGCAATTGCGATGCAGACCTCGCTGGCCGAAGCCGACGAAGCGGCGGCACGTGTCCAAAAAGAAGTGGCAACTATATTGGATGCTGCAGGTGGCATGGGGGACACCCACCCGATCGCGGCACAGACAGGAAGTTTAGCCCAGATTCTGGGTAACTATACGCGCTTGTCTGATATTGCAGTCCTGCCAAAGCCATATGGTGACGACCGCGAACACGAGCACGAAGCAATCGTTGAGGCGGCGCTATTTGATGCCCGCATTCCTGTTTTGATCATTCCGCCGAATACAAAACTGCCGGAAAGCCTTGATACAATCGTTGTGGCCTGGAATGAAAGCCGCGAAGCTTTGATCGCCGTTCGCCATGCGTTGCCAATTTTGAAGAATGCAAAAGTCGTCAACATCACCATAATTGATCCACCGGTGCACGCGCCGGACCGGTCCGACCCTGGTGGCGCGCTTTCACAAATGTTGTCACGCCACGGCGTTACTGCCGAAGTCTCTATTCTGGCCAAAACGATGCCGCGCGTCTCTGAAGTGATTGAGCGTCATATGACCGATCTTGATGCCGATTTGCTGGTGATGGGCGCTTATGGCCACTCACGCCTGCGCGAATCAATTCTTGGTGGTGCAACGCGCAATACGTTGCAGATGGCTGAAATGCCTGTGCTGATGGCGCACTAAGCCTTTCTAGGCCGGCATGCCGCCATCGGCGTCATCGCCGGTTTCAGACAGCAGCACCCGGAAATCCGGAATATGGACCTGACGGTTTCCCATCAGTTCAATTACGCCGTCCCGCTTCAATGCCGAAATCTGACGACTTACGGTTTCAAGGGTCAATCCAAGATAGTCGGCCATTGCTTCGCGCGTCAGGGGCAGTTCGAAACGAGCGGCATTTTCCGCTTGGCTTGATTGCAGTTTGGATTCGCGCCGCGCGATTATAGCAATCAGGCTGGCAATTTTTTCCCGGGCGGTTTTCCGGCCCAGAACCAGCATCCATTCGCGCGCCGCGTCCAATTCGTCCAGCGTCATTTCCAACAGACGCTGGGACACATTGGGTGTCAGGGAAAGCAGTTTTTCAAATGGCCTGCGGCGAAAACAACAAAGCGTCAGATCCGACACGGCTGTCACATCAAACGGTGTAATTTCCCGACCCGGCCGACCCAAAAAATCGGACGGCAGCAAAAGCCCGACCATTTGCGTGCGCCCGTCTTCCATGGTCTGGGTCAGGGCAGCGATACCTGTCACCACGGATGCCACGAAATCCAACTGATCGCCGGACCAGACGACCGGCTGGCCCGCTTCGTAGTTGCGATAATACTTAATTTTGTCCAGTTCCAACAATTCGTCGGGCTCACAACGGGCGCAAACGGCCCGGTGACGAATCGGGCATGTTCCGCAATCACGCGAATTGAAGGTCGGTATATCCAAGCCGTTGGTCCCTTATTGATCTGGATCAAAGTAATCGCCGTGCGTAATACAGCAGTTTATGCGAATGTCGACACTCTCGCAACTTAGAGAACTGGGGCTCTTTGATGCCCGGGTTCCCCGCTACACCAGCTATCCCACAGCGCCGCAGTTTTCTGCAAGCGTTGACGCGAAGCTGACGGACGATTGGATCCGCGCGATTCCGGCCGGCTCAAAGGTTTCGCTTTATGCGCATGTGCCTTTTTGCAAACGCCTGTGCTGGTTTTGCGCCTGTCGCACTCAGGGCACCACAACTCTTTCACCAGTTCAGGCCTATATTGAAACGCTGGAACAGGAACTGGGCACCATAGCTGAACGTCTGGCCGACGGGATTTGTATCGAGCATCTGCACTGGGGCGGTGGCACGCCAACAATTCTTCCCGCCGAGACGATCGCCCGGCTGGCCGACACGATCTTCAGCCATATTCCACTTGCCCAAGGCGCGCAGTTCTCGGTTGAAATTGATCCAAATGAGATTGACGACGCCCGTCTGGACGCACTTGCGACAGCGGGCATGAACCGGGCGTCAATCGGCGTGCAGGATTTTGACCCGCTCATTCAAGAGACCATCGGTCGAATTCAGAGTTATGAAGTTACGCACAAGGCGGTCGAGGCGCTGCGCGAACGCGGGATCGACAG
>JAHRVD010000284.1 GCA_019090845.1 Marinosulfonomonas sp. | reverse complement strand
CGCTAAAAGGTGGGCTGTCGGGCCAACCGATTGATGCAATGAACAACGACGGGGCTACAAACCATGTATTTGACGGGCTGGAATTGCCGCTGGATGCGGTGATTGGCGAGGTCGGAAAGGGCTATGACTATTACCGGGATCTGGCTCAGATCGAGTGTATTCTATATGCCGCCTGTGCCTCCGGTGACTCTGCATTCTTTTCCGAACGTGCAGTCAATTATGCCAAGGAGCGCGTCGTGTTTGGCCGCCCGATTGCCTATAATCAGGGTATCCAGTTCCCGATCTCAAAGGCATATATCGAGGTGCAAGGCGCCAAGCTGATCGGCAACAAAGCAGCCGCTGTCTATGACGCGGGCCAAATGCCGGGGCCACTTGCCAGCATGGCCAAGCACATGGCGTGCGAGGCCGCATGGCTGATGGCAGACGCCTGTTTCACCACCCACGGCGGTTTCGCCTTTGCGCGGGAATACGACATCGAACGCAAATGGCGTGATGCTCGGGTTATGCAGCTGACGCCACAGGGTACCACTGCGCTATTAAGCGATATCGCGGTCAATGATCTGGGAATGCCAAGCGCGTTCTGAACACAAGCTGACACATGAAAAAGCAGGAGCAAAAGCGTGGAATATAAACTAATCAAGACCGAAAAATCCGGTCACGCCTTTATCATCACCTTCAACCGTCCAAAAGTGCGCAACGCGATCAGCACCGTGGTGATGGACGAATTGATGGCCGCTGCCGCCGAAGCCGAGGCCGATCCAAACATGCGCGGGATCATCGTGACCGGCGGTCAGGAGTTTTTCTCGGCCGGGGCGGATTTGAACGATGCACAGGCGCTAAGCTCGCCTGCGCAGACGCTAGCCTATCTGCGTAAATGGCACCGCACCTGCCGCGCGTTTGAAGAAAACAACCTGCCAACAATCGCCGCGATCGAGGGGTTCTGCATGACAGGCGGGTGCGAATTTATGCTCGCGCTGGATATTCGCATCGGTGCCGAGGGATCAAGCTATGCGATCACCAGTGCGCGTATTGGCACCGTCGCCGGTGCCGGTGGCACACAACGCTTACCACGTCTTGTAGGTCCGGCAAATGCACTTGAGATGATGTTTGACGCCGATCCGGTCGATGCTGACAATGCCTATCGCATGGGTCTGATTAACCGCCTGGTTCCCAAAGGCCGTGCGCTGGAAGTGGCCAAGGAGCGGGTTGAACATTACGCGACCAGGGCCCCTCAAAGCCTGTCCTATATCAAGCACACAGTTCACACCGGAATGCAGATGGATATTACGTCTGCTTTGGACTATGAATCATTCATCGTTTCGACCATATACGAAACAAAGGACCGGCGTGAGGGCATCGGCGCATTTCTGGAAAAGCGCAAAGCCAAATTCACCGGAGAATAACAATACACCGACAGGTGGAGGCGTCCTACCAGTGAACCATCGTCTGTCGGTAACTAACGCGGAAAGGCGCAAATGATGTTTGCGCAATACGCGGAACCAGAAGCTATGCTGATCGTCCTATTGGCGTTTCTGGGTGGCGGTCTTGTAAAGGGTCTATCTGGAATTGGGATGCCCCTTGCGGCGCTGCCGATACTATCGTTCGGGTTTTCGGTGCCGCAATCCGTTGCTCTGATTTCAATCCCAATCGTCATTACAAATATCCGGCAGGCTACGAAAAATGGCGGCGCCTGGAATGTTGTGAAACGGTTTTGGCGACTACAGCTCGCTATCGCAATTACCTTGGCCTTTTCATCCCGGTGGATGGTTACTCTGGATGAGACGCTGCTACTTTTGACGGCGGGCGGTGCATTAATAATATCGGTTTTCTTGATGGGCGTTGGCGGTAGATATCAGTTTCCCGCTCGCCATGAACGATGGGGCGGTGTTGTCGTCGGCGTGGCAGCCGGAGTTCTTGGCGGTGTCAGTTCGCTGTTTGGTATGCCTGTCGTGTTGTTTCTGGCCAGCCTGAAAGTCAGTAAAGACGAGTTTATTACTTCAATCGCCGTAATCTATCTGTGCGCAGCAGTGCCCTATGCCATCGGCCTTTTCTATCATGGGGCCATGCTGCCGGCTGATGCGGTTGTGTCGTCTCTGGCTGTCGTTCCAGCTTTGCTTGGGCTGGAAATTGGAAGGCGTTTGATAAGCAACGTAAACGACGCAGTTTTTCGCAAAATACTTCTATCAGTCCTGCTGCTGATGGGCCTTAGCATGATCTTGCGCGGCATGTAGGCCCCCGGAACAATTAACGCACGACATAAACCGAGCAAGTGGAATGACGCACCACCCGCGCCGCATTTGGCCCCAACAGGTAGTCGGCCAGTTCCGGTTTATGCGAGCCGACAACAATCAGATCGGTCTTTGCTTTCTTAGCGGTATTTAGGATTTGTTCATAAGCAGATCCGGTTGCCACCACGTGGCGCACGTTCTTGTTGACCTCCTCACCCAGAACCGTCTCGACCAGAGAGTTCAGCGTTTTGCCAGCTTCTTTGACCGCTTCGTCATGGTGGGATTGTTGAAAATAACTGCCCACGATGCTCATGCCATAGTCGGGAACCACAGTGATGACATCCAGTCGTGCGCCATCAAGCGCGGCCAGTTTGGCAGCCGTTTCAAGAACGCGATTGTTAATTTCTGGCTGACTGATATCGACCGCACAAAGGATTGACGTGCTCATAATTTTTCTCCCAGACGACGCATGCGTCCCAATTGAATGAAGACGATAAATGCCAGTGCCAATAACCCGGGAATGAAAATCAACTCCTTGGGCATCTGATCGGCTTTCGCCTGCACTGACTTTATCACAACAGGGTCGTCACCGTAGAAATCGAACGAGCCCAGAGTTTTAAAGTATGGCGTGCCGGGGAATGGTTCGTCCAGCTTTAGCAAGCCATTCTCTTCCAGCACCGCCAGACCTACGGCGGTCAGGCGGGCGTCGCCGCCGCTTTCGCTACCGGCAGTCAGGACCATCGTGGTATCCTTGACATCACTGGTATCAAAATCGGGGCCGGACACCACAATCCGAATTTCATCCCCTTCGCTGGCCTCACCCAATGCCGTAACAAAGGCCGCAGGCTCGATATTTTCGAACGGAGGTTGCAGACGGTTCATCACGAAATCTGGCCGGAACAGCACGAATGCTATCAGCACCAGCGCTACGCTTTCCCATATTTTGCTCCGGGTAAGAAAATACCCCATTGTCCCGGCGGTAAAGACCAGAATGGCTATCGTTGCCGTGAAGAACACAAGAATTCCCTGCGCCCAGGTCACGTCGATCAGCAGCAAGTCAGTGTTAAAGATAAACACAAACGGCAGCGCGACGGTGCGCAGGCTGTAAAAGAACGCGATAAAACCTGTCTTGATCGCATCGCCACCAGACACGGCAGCAGCGGCAAAGCTGGCAAGCCCCACCGGGGGCGTCACATCGGCCATGATCCCGAAGTAAAACACAAACAGGTGCACAGCAATCAGCGGAACAATCAATCCGCTTTGGGCGCCAAGTTCGACGACAACACCGGCCATCAGCGAGGACACCACAATATAGTTTGCCGTTGTCGGCAGCCCCATCCCAAGGATCAGCGACAGAATGCCGACAAAGATCAGCATTAAGACCAGATTGCCACCTGACACCAGTTCGACCAGATCGGCCATGACCTGCCCAATACCCGTAAGCGTCACCGTGCCCACGATGACCCCGGCTGTTGCCGTTGCAAGGCCGATACCGATCATATTGCGCGAACCATCGATCAGGCCCTGAGTAAGATCGCGAAGGCCCTCCATCATTGCATTAGCGGTGTTGTTTTCGCCCCGGAAAATAGACTTTAGCGGACGTTGTGTCACCAAAATTGCGAACAGCAGCATAGTTGCCCAGAATGCCGACAGACCCGGCGATTTCTGTTCAATCATCAGGAAATAGACCAACACGATGATTGGCAGCAGATAATAAAGCCCGGATTTGTAAATCTTGGCCACGTCTGGCAACTCGATGTCCGGCGAATTTGGATCATCGGGCAGCAGGTCTTCGGTCTGGGACGCCATCCAGACAAGCGCCGTATATGTTGCAAAGACCAGCGCTGCCAGCAGCCAACCCGCACCAGACGGCACAAGCGATGTGATCCAGCCGACGGGGTATTGCACACCGTAGCAAAGTGCAGCGAAGCCAGCGAAGAAAATGAACATTCCGGCGATCGTGCGTCCAAGGTTCACAACCTTGTTGCCGATGGTTGGCATGTTCCGCTTTACCGCTTCCAGATGCACGATATAGACCAGCGCGATATAGGAAATGACCGCTGGCAGGAATGCGTGGGTGATAACCTCGACATAGGAAATGCCAACATATTCGACCATCAGGAACGCAGCCGCACCCATCACTGGCGGCATTATCTGGCCATTAACGGATGAAGCCACTTCGACGGCACCAGCCTGTTCGGAACTAAAGCCAACACGCTTCATCAGCGGGATTGTAAATGTGCCGGTCGTCACAACGTTGGCAATTGATGAACCCGAGATCAGCCCGGTGGCCGCAGAACCGACAACAGCGGCTTTGGCTGGGCCACCGCGTAGGTGGCCAAGTGCGCCAAAGGCCATCTTGATGAAATAATTACCGGCCCCGGCCTTATCCAGCAATGCGCCAAACAGAACAAACAGGAACACAAATTTGGTCGAGACACCAAGCGCGATGCCGAACACGCCCTCGG
>JAHRVD010000283.1 GCA_019090845.1 Marinosulfonomonas sp. | reverse complement strand
ACGGAAACTGCATCGCGCTACTGGTCAAAACTGATCCGACAGCGACGCCAAGACATAAGGGTATGAGCCTGCTGATCGCCGAAAAAGGCCCGGGTTTTGAGGTGGTGAGCAAGCACAAAAAGCTGGGCTATCGCGGGATCGACACCTGTGAACTGGCGTTCAAGGATTACCGGGTTCCGGTTGATCGGCTGGTCGGGCGTGTCGAGGGGCGCGGCTTGCAACAAATCCTGTCGGGGCTGGAACTGGGCCGCATCAACGTGGCTGCACGTGGTGTTGGCGTTGCCCGCGCCGCATTGGACGAAGCGGTCGTCTATTCACAAATGCGCAAGACGTTCGGCAAGCCAATCTGTGAGCATCAGGCGATCCAGTTGAAACTGGGTGAAATGGCTACCCGTTGCGAAGCCGCACGCCTGTTGGTCGAAAGCGCGGCGCGCGCCTATGACCTTGGCGAACGCTGCGACATGGAGGCCGGTATGGCCAAGTATTTCGCCACCGAGGCAGCGGCGGAAAATTCACTGGAAGCGATGCGTATCCATGGCGGCAACGGCTATTCGCAGGAATACAACGTCGAGCGTCTATATCGCGACGCGCCGCTGTTGCTGATCGGCGAGGGCACGAATGAGATGCAGCGCATGATCATTGCCAAGCAACTGATCGAAAGGAACCCAGCATGACCCTGCCATTGGAAGGCATGCGTATTATCACGCTGGAACAATATGGTGCAGGTCCGTTCGGCACCCAGCATCTGGCCGACATGGGCGCAGAAATCATCAAGATCGAAAACCCCGCCGAAGGTGGTGAAGTCGGGCGCGCCATTGGGCCGTATTTCTTTGAAAAGGGCGACAGTCACTTTTTTCAGTCGTTCAACCGCAACAAGAAAAGCATGACGCTGAACCTGAAGGCCCCCGGCGCGATGGAGGTTTTTCGCGCACTGGCTGCAACGGCGGATGCAATTTTTGATAACCTTCGCGGTGATTTACCGGAAAAACTCGGCCTGACTTACGACGCGTTAAAGGATGTTAATCCCAAGCTGGTTTGTGCCCATTTGTCGGCCTATGGCCGCACCGGATCGCGCAAATCATGGCCCGGATATGATTATTTGATGCAAGCCGAGGCGGGCTATTTGTCTGTCACGGGCGAACCGGACGGCCCGCCCTCGCGCTTTGGCATGTCGATCGTTGATATGATGACTGGCACCACGGCGGCGCTGGCACTGGTGTCAGCCGTTCTGGGTGCGCGCGCGACCGGGCAGGGGCGCGATATCGACGTCAGCCTTTATGACGTGGCGATGCACAACATCAACTATCTGGGAACGTGGTATCTGAACGATGGCGTGAAAACCGAACGTTCACCGCGCTCAGCACACCCTTCGCTGACCCCCAGCCAGCTTTACCGCACGCGTGATGGCTGGATTTTCATCATGTGCAACAAGGAAAAGTTCTGGGGCGTGCTGGCCGGGATGATTGATCGCCCGGACTGGGAAACCGACAAACGCTTTTGCGATTTTAAGGCCCGACTGGAAAACCGTGATGAGCTGACGCGCGAGCTGGACGCAGTGCTAAGCACCCGCGATACCGCTGACTGGCTGGCGCGTTTTGGCGGCAAAGTTCCCGCAGCACCGGTCTATGATGTGGCCGCCGCATTGGACAGCGATTTTGCGAGCGAACATCAGGTGACCACCGAAACCCCGCACCCGGTTCGGGGCACAATCAAGACGCTGGCCTGTCCGATCCGCTGGTCGGGCGAAGCCTCGCCGACAAATCCCGCACCCCGCCTTGGCGCTGACACGGACGAGCTTATGCACCGCATAAGTGATGACGAAGAATGGATCGCGCAATTGAAGGCCAGCGGCACGATATGAGCGGGTCGTTGCGCGCCCCCGGCCAGCCGCGTTACGCGATTCTGGCGCAGTCCCTGCTCGAGGATATCTCGGCCGGGCGCTACGGTGTTGGTGATCTGATCCCAACCGAGCAAGAGCTTTGCGTGCAATTTAATGTCAGCCGCTCGACCGTGCGCGAAGCGCTGCGCCGCCTTAGCGATATGGGCTTGGTTGCAGCGCAGGCCGGGGTTGGCACACGGGTTCGCGCGGCTGTGCCAGAGGCGCGATACGTCCAAACCAGCGAGGGCATTTCGGACCTTTTCCAATATGTGCGTGATGTTCGGCTGGAAATTTCCAACAGCCAAGAAGTGGTCGCCGATGAAGTGCTGGCCGAACTTTTGGAATGTAGACCCGGACAGGTTTGGCAACACAACGCCGGTGCACGTTACCTTGAAGGCGGGGCCTCGCCCGTAGCCGTTACGGATGTTTACGTGGCGCGGGCCTACCGGGGGGCCCTTGGCGAATTGGCAAAGCCGGATTTGCCGATTTATGCGATGATCGAAAAAGAATACGGGATCTCGGTTGCCGAAATCAGACAGGAGGTCAGCGCGGTCCTCATCGACGGCCCGGTGGCGGACCATTTGAAGGTTGCACCCGGTTCGCCCGGGCTGCGTGTGGTGCGAAAATACCTGTCCGCAAAGGGTGAAATTTTCGAGGTCGCGGTTAATCTGCACCCCGGCGCACAGTTTAGCTATTCCAGCACCCTGCGGATGGGGTCGCCGGGCGCTGGCTAAAGTAAATCGTCCGTTTCAGCGCCTTTCCGGCGCAATATGGCTGCGCAAAACGCCTAGACCCTCAATCTCAAGCTCGACCACGTCACCGGGGCTTAGAAACCGGCCAAGTTCCAACCCGCAACCACCGCCTACCGTGCCCGAGCCAAAGAATTCACCGGGATGGACCGTTTCGTCACGTGACACATGTTCGATGACCCGCGCGAAGGAATGATGCATTTCAGAAGAGTTTCCGCGCGACCATTCTTCACCGTTGATCCGGGCAATCATCGTCAGCCCGCTGCCATCGCCAATCTCATCCTTAGTAACCAGCCAAGGGCCCATAGCGTTGGCGGTTCGGAAATCCTTGCCCTTTGCGGGGCCAAGACCGACAGCCGTTTCTGCCATCTGATGGTCGCGTGCACTGAAATCATTGAATATCATAAACCCAAAAACATGGTCCATTGCCGTACTTCTTCGGTTTAATGTCCGTATGATCCACGCGTCTCGACATTTCAAGAATTCCTTTT
>JAHRVD010000282.1 GCA_019090845.1 Marinosulfonomonas sp. | reverse complement strand
AGATGATGGCCAGCCGGGGCCATGAATACGAAGAGATGGCGGGCTTTGACTGGATTGGCGGCGATATCGTTAAGATCAAGCCATCAGATCCGGCGATGAAAGTCCCGCATATGGGCTGGAACGATCTGGTCATCGACCAGCCACACCCGGTTCTTGCGGGCATAAAAACCGGCGAGCACGCCTATTTCGTGCATTCCTACCAGTTTCGCCTGACCGACCGGGCCGACCTGCTGGCCCATTGCGACTATGGCGGCGACGTCACGGCGGTTGTTGGGCGCGACAATATGATCGGCACACAATTCCACCCGGAAAAAAGCCAACATGCCGGATTGCAGATGATTTCCAATTTTCTGCATTGGAAACCGTAAGTTAGCAGAAATCTTGGCGGATCGTCCTGCTGCGCCCTGCCCTTTGCAATTTCGCCCGCTTCATGGCAAAGACCATGCGAAAACACTGAAAGGCTGCCCCCCGTGATCCTATATCCTGCCATTGACCTAAAAGACGGTAACTGCGTGCGCCTGTACAAGGGCGAAATGGATCAGGCCACGGTGTTCAGCGACAACCCGGCAGCACAGGCGCGCGCGTTTCAGGATGCGGGCTGTGAATGGTTGCATCTGGTCGATCTGAACGGCGCTTTTGCGGGCGAACCGGTGAACGGCGCGGCGGTCGAGGCGATCCTGAGCGACACATCCGTTCCGGCCCAGTTGGGCGGCGGCATCCGCGATATGGCAACGATTGAGGGCTGGCTGTCCAAAGGGTTGGCGCGGGTCATTCTGGGCACCGTCGCGGTGGAAAACCCTGATCTGGTGCGGCAAGCAGCGCGCGCCTTTCCCGGTCAGGTGGCGGTTGGAATTGACGCGCGAAACGGCCGTGTCGCGACCAAGGGCTGGGCGACGGAAACCGATGTTATGGTCACCGATCTGGCAAAATCGTTTGAGGACGCAGGCGTTGCGGCGATCATTTATACCGATATCGAGCGCGACGGAGCGATGCAGGGCCCGAATGTGGCCGCAACAGCGGCGCTGGCCAATGCCGTGTCGATCCCGGTGATTGCCTCGGGCGGCGTCAGTTCATTGAATGACCTGAATGCGCTGCGCGACTGCGGCGCGCCCCTGAACGGTGCCATATCCGGTCGCGCACTTTATGACGGGGCGATTGATCTGGGCGACGCGCTGGCGATCCTCAAGGGAGGTGGAATTTGAAGTATCTGGAAAAAAAACAGCACTTTGAACTGAGTAGGCAATCTGCCGTGCAGCTGGAATTGTTGCGCGAATTGAAGTTTCACAATCAAGCAATTGAGCGACTTCAGGAATCCCACCTTGCCCATTTCGAATTTGCCAACTCCACAAAAAACCGCCTTGAGCAGCAAAAATCATATAATGCGGTCGTCTTGGCAATTGGATATGCGGGTTTTTTTGCATTGTGGGCGTTCCTCAAAGACCTACTCCCAGACCGAGCAACTTCTTTGACTGCAATCCTAGTTGGGTTCTCTTTGCTCGTGTATGTTTTTTGGGAAATCGGGATTGCGGCGTCTAATACGTTCGACATCATCCACTCAGAAAATGATCTCGGGAGATCATCAGCTAATAAAGTATACTGGCCGGAAAAATTATTCCCCTACGTTTGGGTTCTGACGACAGCATCCGGACTCGCCGGAACTGTTATACTCTTTTACAATGCTATAGCTCATTTTTGCCAATTGCCGATGTGGCCATCTTAGATGATCGGTAAAATGTCGAGATCGAAAGGCCTGACATGCTGAAAACTCGCATCATCCCCTGCTTGGATGTCGCCAATGGCCGAGTCGTCAAAGGCGTTAACTTCGTTGATCTGATCGACGCGGGCGATCCGGTGGAAAGCGCCAAGGCCTATGATGCGGCCGGCGCGGATGAGCTTTGTTTCTTGGACATTATGGCGACCGAGGAAAACCGCGGCACGATGTATGATCTGGCCACCCGAACGGCGGAACATTGCTTTATGCCGCTGACCATCGGCGGCGGTGTGCGCAACAGCGAAGATGTGCGCAAACTGCTGCTGGCGGGGGCCGACAAGGTCAGTTTTAACTCGGCAGCCGTGGCCAATCCGCAGGTTGTGGCCGATGCTGCCAACCGCTTTGGCAGCCAGTGCATCGTTGTGGCAATCGACGCAAAGACCGTCGCGCCCGGAAAATGGGAAATCTTTACCCATGGCGGGCGGCGGGCCACTGGTGTTGACGCGGTGGAGTTCGCGCGCACGGTCGCCGCCAAGGGGGCCGGGGAAATCCTGCTGACCAGCATGGATCGCGATGGCACGCGGGCCGGGTTTAACCTGCCGCTGACGCGCGCGATATCGGATGCGGTAACTATCCCAGTCATTGCATCAGGCGGGGTAGGCACGCTTGAACATCTGGTCGAAGGCGTGAGCGAGGGGGGTGCCTCAGCGGTGCTGGCGGCCTCGATCTTTCACTTTGGCGATTTCACAATTCACGAGGCCAAGGAATACATGGCCGCCGCTGGCATCCCAATGAGGTTGACATGAACACATTTGAACGTCTGGCCGCCACGATAGAGGCCCGAAAATCCGCTGACCCGGACAGTTCCTGGACCGCGCGCCTGCTGGCACAAGGCCCCGAAAAAGCGGCCGAGAAATTCGGCGAAGAGGCTGTCGAAGCAATCATCGAAGCGGTCAAGGGCGATGCCAAGGCACTGACGAGCGAAGCCGCTGATGTGATCTATCACCTGCTGGTGATGCTCGCAGCCCGCGACGTTTGCCTTGCCGATGTCGTTGCGGAACTTGATCGCCGTGAAGGCACATCCGGCATTTCCGAAAAAGCATCCCGCTAAGGGTTTTCTGCTATAAATCATTCCAACGAACGATGCGGCAGCAGCGCGCCCTCACAGCTTTGAGGAAACCACCCCGGTATTGAACCCACCCATGCGCAGCTCGCCGAATAGCCGCTGATATTCAATTTTGGGACAGCGGTTCTGGATCACGTCGATCCCGCGGGCCTCGGCCATTTGGGCGGCTTCATCATGTTCAACACCGATCTGCATCCAGATCGTTTTCAGGTCCGGCAATGCGTCCAGCGCCATATCAACAATCCCCGGCACCGCGTCAGGGCGGCGGAATATATCGACCATATCGACCTTGGCGTCCTTTGGGATCGACGCCAGATCCGGGTAAATCTCGGCCCCGAACAGACGCTTGCCAGCGTGCCCCGGATTGACCGGGATCACTTTGAAACCGCGTAGCCCCAGATACCGGGCCACGAAATAGCTTGGGCGCACCGGATTCATCGACACCCCCACGCAGGCGATCACACGCGTGCGTTTCAAAATCTTGCGTAGAAATTCATCGGTATAAGTCATGTGACGGCTTTATCAGGCAATTCCCGGACAAAAAAGCGCCCGGACCAAAAAATGGCCGGGCGCCAGTCACGGAACGAGGGACAGTGATAGGGTGCCGGGTGTTCCGAACCCGGTCCTGCACTTAAAAATAGGTGCGAACGGGTTGAGTTAAAGACCATGTAATCAAACTGTGAACAGTGCGTTACGGCGCTCAGCCGTTCAATGCGGCGGGCCAGTGTCCGTTAGCCGATGCAACATGGCCCGCAATATCCTGTCGCCAAAGGTCGCGCACGCCGGTCGAATAGTTCAGATAAAGCCGCCCCTCATGGATCGTCCATGCCTGTGGCACTGTCGTTGCAAGCGCCCCTTGGGCCATCGCATAGGCGCAATAGCCGCCGTATTTAGGTGCGTATCCACGAGGATTGGCCTCAAAAGCAGCCATGTTTTTGGCGCTGGAGAACCGCCACATGGTGCCCATCCATTTCAAAACATGTGCGTTGGAGCCGTCGGCGTAACCATCGGTGGCAAAATAGGCCACGGGATCATACCCGTTGATTGCGAACCCATAGGTCGAAAACACTTCGGGCTCGGCTGCATAGGCACGCCTTAGCGGGCTTGCCACAAACGGGGCCGCAAGGGCCAGTTGCAGGAATTTGCGCCGGTTCGTCATCTGTTCGCTCCTTTCAGGCTACTCCTGAAAGATGCACGTTCGCAGGCCGTCTGAAAACCCGCTTGCCGCAAGTGTGAACAAAACCTATCGGTTTGTAACAGCGTAAAGAGATACCGCAGCGGCGTTTGACACGTTGAGCGAGCCGAACTCTCCCATCGCCGGTATCCGCGCCAGATGATCACAAGTCTCGCGCGTGCGCTGACGCAATCCCGGCCCTTCGGCCCCAAGGACCAGTGCAACGGGGCGGGATCCGACCTGTTCCAGCACGTCTGCCAGCGCCAGATCCGCCTCGCCCGCAAGGCCGACCAGAACATAGCCCATATCGCTGAGCACTTTCATCGAGTCGGCCAGATTGCGCACCCTAAGATAGGGTTGGCGTTCCAATGCGCCGGACGCGGTTTTGGCCAGCGCCCCGGTTTCAGGCGCTGAATAGCGTGCCGGTGCAATCACCGCCCGCGCACCGAAAACCTCGGCCGAGCGCAGCACCGCCCCAACGTTATGTGGATCACTAACGCGGTCGAGCATCACCACCACAGGCACCTGCCCTTCTGCGGCCAAGGCCACATCCTGCAGTGGACCCCAGTCAAGCGCTTTGACTTCAAGTGCCGCGCCCTGATGCACCGAGCCGGGATCAAGCGGCACCGGAAACTTTCGCGGGTCTGCGATTTCCGGTTCCAGATCACACAGCGCGATCGCATCGGCCAGTTTGTCATGGGCGTTTTTGCTTACCACCAGCCGCAATTTCTTGCGCGCCGGGTTGACCAGCGCGTCGCGCACCGCGTGCAGACCGAACAGCCAGAATGTCTCGGCCGCCGAGGCGCGCCGGGACTGTTCTTTTTCAATCACCCATTTAGGTTTTTTCATCTACAGTGTCCGCAGGTTACAGGCGGGCGACAATGGCGTGGTGTTGACGCTTGCGCAAGGGATTTTCCTGTTGACGGCAATGGGGGTGATAGGTATCCAGCCCTTCGCATCGACGGCCATCGGCCGCCGGT
>JAHRVD010000281.1 GCA_019090845.1 Marinosulfonomonas sp. | reverse complement strand
TTGGGATCATCCAGATTGGGTTGGTCGAACACGAATGGCATGCCCAACACACCTTCCCAAAAGTCGATGGATGTCTGACGGCCCGCGCCGATCAGGGTGATATGGTGAACACCCTGCGTCTGCAGTTTTCTCATTCGTTTTCTCCTAAAACTTCGGTCACAAACAGCCTTCAAGTTTAGCACGCTGAAAATACGGACCGATGCGACGGCAAATCACGGCAACCATACCCATAATATTCCCTGCCCATAGCCAAAACTGATCAGATATTTGTTTGTGCTGTTCCGATTTCACTTTCACAGTAGACCGATATGCGGCGCATCAGGTATTCGGGATATCAATGGGCGCTTTGAAGAATAATTAAATATGGGTCCGATGCAAACAAAACCCAAGGTGGAGTTTTTCTATGGGTCGTTATTTCATTTTTGGTGTGATCGTCGCTTGTTTTGCAGTCTCGGCGGTCGGGCTTTTTTGGAACCTGTGGTATCTGGCACCGCTGCTTGTATTTGGCACCCTCGGGACCATCGGCATTTATGATGTCGTTCAACCGAGCCATTCAATCCTTAGGAATTACCCAGTTTTGGGCCACATGCGTTTCCTCTTCGAGGGCATCCGGCCAGAAATCCGACAGTATCTGATCGAAAGCGATCAGGACGAAGAACCATTCAGCCGGGATGATCGCTCAATCGTTTATCAGCGCGCCAAAGGTGTCGAAGACAAACGCCCATTTGGTACACGCGAGAATGTATATGCTGCGGGCTATGCGTGGGTCACACATTCAATTCAGCCGGTCCACATCACCAAGTCAGATTTTCGTGTCACGATCGGCGGGAAAGATTGCAAACAGCCCTATTCGGCCTCGCTCTATAATATTTCTGCAATGAGCTTTGGGGCCCTGTCGGGTAACGCCATATCAGCATTGAACAAGGGCGCGAAAGCTGGCGGGTTTGCCCATGACACCGGCGAAGGTGGAATTAGCCGATACCACCGCGAAGGTGGTGGTGACATCATCTATGAAATCGGGTCTGGCTATTACGGCTGTCGGGCGGCAGACGGAACTTTTGATGCGGACCGGTTTGTTGAACAGGCCAAAGACCCGCAGGTCAAAATGATCGAAGTTAAAATAAGTCAGGGCGCTAAACCGGGCCACGGTGGGATGCTGCCTGCGTCCAAAATCTCGCCCGAAATTGCCCAAGCGCGGGGCGTTCCAATGGGCTTTGATTGTGTATCACCTGCCTTGCACAGCGCGTTTTCAACCCCGGTTGAGATGATGGAATTCATAGGGCACCTGCGGGGCCTTTCGGGCGGCAAACCCACCGGCTTCAAGCTGTGTATCGGACATCGGCGCGAATTCATGTGCATTGTAAAGGCCATGCTAAAGACCGGTATTGTCCCTGATTTTATTGTGGTGGACGGCAAAGAGGGCGGCACCGGCGCCGCTCCGTTGGAGTTTGCTAACCATGTGGGCATGCCGTTGGTCGAGGGCCTGTCATTTGTCCACAATACTTTGCGCGGCGCCGGCCTTCGCGATCAGATTAAAATCGGAGCGGCGGGAAAACTGATTACGTCTTTTGATATCGCCCGCGTCCTGTCGCTTGGTGCGGACTGGGTCAACTCCGCGCGCGGGTTCATGTTTGCCATCGGCTGCATTCAGGCACAGGCCTGTCATACCAACCGCTGCCCTGTTGGCGTCGCAACGCAAGACGCTTTGCGCCAGCGCGCCCTTGTCGTCCCTGACAAAGCCGAACGTGTTGCACGGTTTCACAAAAATACGATGAAAGCGTTGTCCGAAATGACTGGTGCGGCCGGTCTTTCGGACCCTAACGATTTTTTGCCCCACCATTTCCTCATGCGGGAAAAACAGGGCGGAATGATTTCAGGCGCACAGGCCAACCCATATCTTCCAATTGGTTTTTTGCTAAAAGAGGGTAAGGATTTTGATGGGTATAGGGCCCGTTGGAACAGGGCAGATTTTGCCAGTTTCGCACCGTCCGATTGACTATTTCCCGGTTGCGCGCAAAATCACCAAAACTGTCCTGAAAACCAAACGTATATCCGACAGGAAAGTTAGATCAGTCGCATAAGATTCATCAAAAGCTATTCGTTGCTGGAAAGTGCCATTGTTGCGGCATTCAACCTGCCACAGTCCGGAGATGCCCGGGCGAAGCCGATAATAAGCCAGGTCGCTTCCGGCACTGTCGTAAAGCTGTTTTTGGTCCGGCGTGAACGGACGTGGCCCAATCAGGCTCATGTCGCCTTTCAAAACATTCAACAATTGTGGCAGCTCATCCAGGCTGGCCCTTCGCAACATCTTCCCCCACCAGGTGATCCGGGGGTCGCGTTCCAGTTTCTGGTTCGTTTTCCATTCTTCCGCCAGATCCGGCCGTTCATCCATTAACCTGCTCAGAACTGAATCTGCATCCAGCACCATTGTTCGAATTTTCCAGCATTTAAAAACGCGTCCACCGACCCCAATTCTCGGCTGACCGTATATACCTTTGCCACCATCCAATAGGATCAGTAGCCAGACCATAGCCAGTATCGGAAGCACAAACGGCAAACTTAACACGACAACGACGATATCGAGTATCCGCTTACCCGCAGATGGATAGAACCGACGACTTCTTGTCGTTGGTTCTGTATTTTCCACAACATCGTCCAGAAACGTATAACTCATTTTAAATCTGTTCATTTTGCATTGTTGAGTCCTTGTGAAGGCCAGTCTACCCGATTTCACCCGAGTCAAAAAATGGTGATCAGATAGTTAATTTCCCCTTAAAAATTGGCCGGTAATTCAAATTAAATTTTAGGACTGTTTCCTGCCGCGAAACGATCTCGCGCAATTGGGGTAAGTATTTTCTTACTTTTTGCCCATAGGTTGCATTGGCGCTCGTGGGGAGCGTGTGACCTGCGCCAGAAATTTGCGGGTTGAAACTGGGGTGAACTGAATGATTCGCTTAAAATCTGCTTTTGCACAGGTCGGTTGTGCTATGTCAGCTTGCGCAATGTGGGCATGCTGTATCGTTGCGCTTTATGTGGCGTTCTGCACTTGTGCAAATGCTGAAACGGCCACACTTCCTGAAATAATTGTTGTTCGGGATGACCGGGGTGGCCCACTTATCGAACGTGCAAAGATTGTCGACACCTATCGTATTCACGGGACCCGGGTGCAACTTCGTGGGCGTTATTGTTTGTCGGCATGCACATTATACCTTGGACTAGAAAATACCTGTATTTCCTCAAACACAGTATTTGGCTTTCACGGCCCCAGTAGCCCAATGTATGGCATTGCACTGCCACAGCGGTCTTTTGACTTTTGGTCCAGTTTCATGGCTGACCATTATCCCGAACCATTGAAATCCTGGTTTCTTGAGTCCGGACGGCACCGCATCGTGGGTTTTCATTCAATTTCTGGTGGACATCTGATCGAAATGGGTATTGCAGAATGCCCGCAAAATCCCCAATTCAGGACGGGCTGGCTGCGACTGGCAGATCCAGATCAAGTTCGCTGGCAATCCCTGTACGGATCGCCTTTGCAATATTCAGAAGCGATTTCCGCTGAAGTGGATCAGACGAGTATGCGGCAAGGCTTTCAATAGCGCGCGCTGCATCCCGGCCCGCGCGGGGCGAAGTGTCCCCGCGGGCACGCTCAAACAGCAGCCCCGCCAGAACACCAATCTGAGAGTTGTGCACTTCGGCGCTTAGACCCTGTTTTTTGATATCGCGCGCGGCCCGAACGGCGATAGTCCGGCAGTCAGCACCCTGACACTGACGCACAGAGCGCAAGATATCTGGGTTAACGGTTTGCGCCTTCACAGAGAGTGAACAAGCAAAAATTACACCAATAGATGTGGCCGAGAGTTTTGCGAATGTCATTTTGAATCCATTTTGGTCAATCGTTCGATCTGATAGTTTTATTCAAAAAATGCTTAAGGTTTTCTTAATGTTCTTAGGCAATTTACTAAAATTGCGCCTTTCTTATTAATCCCGCCCACAACCCTAGAAAGGTCAAGGAATTGTGACGTTCTGAGGAGGCCGCATGTCAAACCGATTGCGCAGCCCAACAATAGCTATGATTTGCTTCACCCTCGTTTCGGTCTGGGCGATGCATTTGGAACTGCGAGCATTTTCAGGCGCAAACAGTATTGCCCGCGCCGGTCAGCCAGGCCTGACAATCACTCCGGACATCGGATTGTCAAACCGGTCAATTCAGCTTGCACTGCGGAATTGTGATGTCGAATTATTACCAAGTGTTTCGGCCTTTCGTACCTCGCGGCATAGACTGGCAACCGCGCAAATTTGTTCATCAATTGCCTACGGTGCTTTGCAAAAAATTCCGACACACGGGTTTGCTCATTACATCTCGGCGGCGTCCGAACGCGAGTTGGGCAACCTTTCAGAAAGCCTGCGCAGTTTTCGCAAATCCATCAAATACGCCCCCTTTGAAGGCTGGATCGCCGAACGCCGTTTCGTTCATGCCGTCAATTCTGGGGACACAGAGGTAATGGATGTTTTGCAGCCCGATTTGGCCACGTTATTGTCTACCCAGTCTGGTGCAGAGTTGTTGGCCATTTACTATGGCCACCCATCTGATCTGCCGCCCCGGATCAATCGGGCATTTATGTCCGCCAGCCCCGCACAAGAGCAACGGTTCATTAATTTGCTCCGACGAAAGCTGTCGTCCGGATGAGCGTATTAGGGAGCAGATTGTC
>JAHRVD010000280.1 GCA_019090845.1 Marinosulfonomonas sp. | reverse complement strand
GTCGTGGCGCGTTGTGGCGGCCCGCTGCGGTATTTCGGAATTTCGGACCTGATTTATGAAGGCCAATCTGACTGGCTGGCAGATGGCGATCCGGCGATTGTAGCCGACAATCTTCGCAAAATCGGCAAGACGGCAGGCCTAAACGATGATCAGCTGGACGCATGCCTGAACGATGGCGACATGGCGCAGGCAATGGTCGCCCTTTATCAGCAGAATGCAGAGGCCGACGATATAAGCTCGACACCGTCATTCATTATTAATGGTAAGAAATACAGCAATATGAACTACGCTGATTTTTCTGCTGTTCTGGATACAGAACTTGCAAATTGACTAGCCCGGTTTCTGCGCTGTCAGGCGGCCAAGGGCGGCGTCCAGCGCGGACCAGTCATTCAATTGCAGTCTGACCGGCAAGGTCAGAACTTTCTGGCGATATTCTGCCGGCAAACGCGTGGCGTCCTTTTCGGTCGTCACCAACTGGGCCCCGATGCGATCCGCCTCGGCCTGCAGCCGTTTTAACAAACCGGCTGTTAACGGCTGGTGATCGTCCAGTGGCTTTGCCTGAACGACGATGGCGCCAAGATTTTTCAATGTCTGAAAGAACTTTTCCGGATGACCAATTCCGGCGAAGGCCAGCACCTTCAGGTCTTCCCAGTCCATGCCCGTTGCAAGCGGAACGAGGTCGCCGGTGATATGGCTGCAATCTATTTGCTCGCCCCAGACCCCAAGGAAATTCTGCTGCGCGTTCTCTGGTCCGATTGACAGTAAAACATCAGCGCGGACCAGCCCGTCTGCTAACGTTTCACGCAACGGCCCGGCAGGCATGACGCGGGCGTTACCAAACCCATAACCGGCATTCACAACGATTATGGAAAGGTCCTTGGCCACCGACGGGTTCTGAAACCCGTCATCCAGCAAAATAACGCCGGCCCCGTTTTTTTCCGCTTCACGCACGCCAGCAGCCCGATCGCGTGAAACCCAAGTAGGGGCAAAAGCGGACAGCAAAAGCGGCTCATCGCCCACATCAGCCGCGCTATGCAGACGTTCGTTCACCCGGACAGGTCCCGCAATAGTCCCGCCGTAACCACGCGACACGACATGCGGGGTATTTCCAGTTTCCGCCAGCCGTTGCGCCAGCGCGATAACAGTAGGCGTTTTGCCAGTGCCACCCACGTTGATGTTGCCAATACAAACGACTGGAACCTGAGGTTTGTATGTGGCTGCTCGTTTGATCCGGCGACGCGATGCCGCCGCAACTGCGCAAGAAACCGGCGCCAATATATGCGCCTGCCACCCGGGTCTGTCAGGGGGCTTTCCCCAGAATTCAGGTGCCTTCATGATGGTGCCCCGCTGTCGTCAAGCGCACTTAAAATCAATTCAACTGCTGTTTCCAGCACCTCAGCACCGGCAGTTGTCGTTTCCCATGCGGCATGGGCCATCTGGGCGGTCAATGTCGGGGCCAGAAGGCTTTCAAGTGTTTGCGCCAACTCGCCAGAGTGGCTCACTTGCCGGGCAGCCCCGGCGCGTCCAAGGCGGCGAAACAGGTTTTGATGTGGTTCAAGCCGCGGGCCGTGGATGACAACGGATCCAAGTGCCGCAGCATCAAAAGGATCCGGCCCGATGTCGGGGCGGTTTACCAAGGTCTGCCCAATGAAACTGATCGGCGCAAGGCGATACCAAAGCCCGAGTTCTCCGTCTGTATCCGCAAGGTAGACCTGGGTCTCGTTTTCAGGTTCTTCGCCCAGTGATCGCTGAGCAATTATTACCCCGCTGGCCCGGAGGATTTCAGCGTAGACATGGCCTTCATCCGGGTCGCCGGGCGCAATAATAAGCAGGAATCTATGGGCACGCCGCATGGCCTGCTTATGCGCCGCTATAATCGTTTCCAATTCTGACAAATGTATTCCGGCGGCCAGCCACACAGGTCGGGTATCCAATAGTGCTGCAAGATCATCGCGTTCTGCCGCGTTGCAGGGCAATGCATCCCCACCATGTTCCAGAACGCCGGTATTTTGGACAGCATCTGGCGCCACCCCGGCATTTCGCAAGGCAAGTGCAGTCGCATCATCGCCGGCAAGCACATGATTAACCCGGCCTAGTATCTCGGCCCTGAGACCCGGCCACATCCGTAGAGATCGCGAAACTTCTATCGCAACGCCTGTATCAAGCAGAAATACCGGCACACCGGTTGTGGCGGCCTGAACGATCAAATTTGGCCGCAGGTTTCCCATTAGCCAAACAGCGACATTCGGTTGCCAGTATTGAAAAAATTCCTGAACAGACTCAAGCGAGTCGTCGGGCACGGTTTGCAGGATACAGTTGTCCGGCAATTCATACGATGTTTCATCAAATGTCGTCACCAACACCCAAAGGTCTGGGGTTTGGTCCGACAGGTTGGATACAATCTCGGATACAAGCAACCGGTTGGCGGCATTCACGGCATGCAGCCATATCAGCGGTCCGTCGGGACGTGGTTGCGTGGGTTCAAATTGGTTAGGTCCAGCACGCAATCGCGACAAAACCGGCGAAATTATATTGTAAAATGTAAGGGGCAGACCCATCTGTCAGCCGCTCAGTTTTCAAATTCCTCGGTCGCCGAGGCTGCTGTTTCTTCGTCCCGGAGCCGATGCAAGTGGGCAATGAAAAAGCGCATGTGGGCATTATCTACCGTGCGCTGCGCCTCGGATTTCCACGCGTCGTAAGCAGATTTATAGTCGGGGAATATTCCCACGACCTGAATTTCGGATACACTCTTGAACGTGTTTTTGTCCGGGGCTACCAGTTCACCACCAAAAACAAGGTGCAGGCGTTGGGTCATAAATCCTCCGATTTCCGGCCGTTGGCGTCGTCGCAATCTAGGCCATTTCACGCAGTATCGGCAAGCCGTGACTAGCGGCCAGTCGTATCAGGTATCGTCCGCTTGATGCCCGAGATCTGTTGTAGTTCGGCGTTAAGCGGGGCCTGGCTAAGTTTCGCGATTTCATTTTCCATATCGGCTGGCTCGACGATGCGATCAATCAAGCCCCATGACAGTGCCTCGGCGCTATCGATTTTCTGGCTGGCGACAAGGATCATTTTGGCACGCGCGGGGCCAATCAGAGCAGAAAGACGCAGTGGGTCAGAAGGTCGCGGTAGAAACCCTAGTTTGATGACCGGGTAAAAGAACTTTGCTGCGGGAACCGCGATCCGGATGTCGCAGGCCAGCGCCATGCCAAATGCACCACCGGCCAAGGTTCCGTTCAGGGCGGCGATTGTCATGCAGGGCAGGGCGGCAATCGCGCCCGACAGCGTTTCCCACAGATCGCTGGTTGCCAGACCTTTCTTGGCTTCCTCAAGGTTTGCGCCAGCGCTGAACACTTTTCCCCGCCCGGTGATTACCAACACTTTGGTATCAGCCCCGGTTTTTCCCACGGCGTCAATCAACTGCCCCAACATTTCCGCAGTCAGCGAATTTGCCTTTTCGGGCCGGTTGAGCGT
>JAHRVD010000279.1 GCA_019090845.1 Marinosulfonomonas sp. | reverse complement strand
GCAACCCAGATGGAGATGCAAATGTCCAAACTCGTCACGATATACGGTGGGGCCGGCTTTGTCGGTCGATACATCGCACAGCGCATGGCCAAAGAAGGTTGGAGGGTGCGTGTTGCCACACGTCGCCCAAACGAGGCGATGTTTGTTAAACAAGATGGAACTGTCGGCCAGGTCGAGCCGGTTTTGTGCAATATTCGTGACGATGACTCGGTTCGTTCAGCAATGAGGGGCGCAGATGCTGTTGTTAATTGCGTCGGGCTGCTGAACGAGGTTGGCGCCAACACGTTTCAGGCCGTTCAACATGATGGTGCGGGGCGGGTTGCTAAGATCGCAACCGAAGAAAAGGTCGCGCAACTGGTTCACTTTTCGGCAATTGGCGCCGATCCCGACAGCGATAGCGATTACACACGCACCAAAGGTTTGGGCGAGGCGGATGTGCTGGTTGGTTTTCCGGCCGCTGTTATTTTGCGTCCGTCTGTCATTTTCGGTGCCGAAGACAGGTTTTTCAACAAATTTGCCGCCATGGCCCAATTTGGGCCAGTGCTGGCACTTGTTGGTGGCGGCACCAAGTTTCAGCCAGTCAGCGTCAATGATGTGGCGCAGGCCGCCGCAAAGGGAATTCTGGGACAAGCAAAGGCCGGGGTTTATGAACTTGGCGGGCCTGATGTGAAAACGTTGCACGAACTGGCAGATGAAATGTTGGCGACGATCCGGCGCAGACGGCTGGTGCTGAACCTGCCGTTCTGGGTTGGCTCAATTATCGGCGGAGCGTTTGATTTCGCACAGACGATAACGCTGGGGCTGTTTGTGAACGGCATTCTGACCCGCGATCAGGTGCGAAATTTGCGCAATGACAATATCGTCTCGGATAATGTGTTGTCTTTGGTTGATCTGGGTATCGAACCCGTCGCTACAGAATCCATTTTGCCTGAATACCTATGGCGCTACCGCCCTTCAGGACAATATTCCGAGATCAAAGATTCTGCCAAACACCTGAAGGTTTGAAACAACTCAGCTGTAAGCGATCCATAGCAGAATGACGCCAAGTATCACTCGATAGATGACATAGGGCGTAAAACTGACGCTTCGCAGCAGGCGCATCATCAGGGACAGGGCAACCAAGGCTGCAATGAATGATAATGCGGCTGCGATGCTGGCATCGCGGGCAGTCTGGATATCTGCAGTTGCCAGAACTTTCGCCCCCAAAAGAATACCCGAGGCAGCAATCGTCGGAATAGACATCAGCATTGCGATTTTCGCGCTGTCATGGCGGGTGTATCCCATTTGACGTGCGCCAGTAATGGTGATGCCGGACCGCGAGGTTCCCGGGATCAAGGCAATCGCTTGCCAGAACCCCAGAGTGATCGCGTCGCGGATGGTCCAGTCTGTTGCTGTCTTCTCCGACGGGCCGCGCTGATCCACCCAATATAGCAACAGACCAAACAGAAGCATCGTCCAGCCGATCACCTTGATTGACCGCATCGCTTCGTCCAGACCAGTCAGGTGCAGAATTAGCCCGGCGACGACGACCGGAATTGTCGCAAGCATCAACAACAGGGCAAGGCGGGACTGAGGCGTGTCTGCCCTTCCCGTCACAAGCCGCGGGATGCCAGATATTGCCATGCCCACATCGCGATAGAAATATAGGACAACAGCCAAAAGCGTGCCAATGTGGACGGCCACATCAATAATTTGTCCCTGATCCCGAAACCCAGTCAGATTCGGTAACAATATAAGGTGGCCGGACGACGAAACCGGCAAAAACTCGGTGATGCCTTGAATTATCGCGACAAGGAAAAGGTGAAACAGGGACATATTGCTCGCATGCAAGATTCGGTTGCCTCAACCTAAACTTACGTAATCAAAAAGAAAGTGCTGATATAGGTCAGTATACATGACTTAAAAGTGAGTAAATTTTGGGACTAAGGTCAAATTTCTCTGTCTATGATCCAGTTTAGGTCAGCATCTATGCCTTTTCTTTTCCTTCACCCGCATTTACAAGGGCAGTTCTTTGGAAAATTGAAAGGTCGGGGCTTATGGCAAAAGAGCCAATGCTAAAATTTATCAGCGTGGAACGGGATATGCCCGAAAAGCGTGATCCGGCCGAGCGCCGCGCGGATTTTGATGAGATTTATGCCGAATATGCCCAGCGCAAAGCACAGGAACAGTCGTCGCGCTGTTCGCAATGCGGCGTGCCATTTTGCCAAAGCCACTGCCCGTTGCATAACAACATCCCAGACTGGTTGCGGATGACAGCCTCCGGCCGTTTGCGCGAAGCTTATGAGATAAGCCAGGCCACGAACACTTTTCCGGAAATTTGTGGCCGTATTTGCCCGCAGGATCGCTTGTGCGAAGGTAACTGCGTGATCGAGCAATCTGGCCACGGAACAGTGACAATCGGAAGTGTCGAAAAATACATTACCGACACCGCATGGGAAAAAGGCTGGGTTCTTCCGATTAGCCCGGCTGTTGAGCGCAGTGAAAGCGTTGGCATTATTGGTGCCGGGCCCGGTGGACTGGCCGCGGCGGATGTGCTGCGACGTCAGGGCGTACAGGTTACCGTTTACGACCGTTATGACCGTGCCGGTGGCTTGCTGACATACGGCATTCCCGGTTTCAAGCTGGAAAAAGATATCGTCATGAAGCGGATCGATCAGCTGCGTGATGGTGGAGTAGAGTTTGTCCTGAACTGCAACGTCGGCGAAGATCTGTCCTTTGACGCAATTCGTGGAAAACACGACGCAGTTCTAATTGCCACCGGTGTTTATGAATCCAGGGACCTGAAATCACCGGGTAGCGGCAGCGAAGGGATCGTGCGCGCCATCGACTATCTGACAGCGAGCAACCGGAAAAGTTTTGGCGACGAAGTGCCGGAATTTGATTCCGGTGAATTGAACGCAGAAGGTAAACGCGTTGTTGTCATTGGCGGCGGCGACACGGCCATGGATTGTGTTCGTACCGCCATCCGCCAAGGGGCCGAAAGCGTAAAATGCCTTTACCGGAGGGACCGCGAAAATATGCCCGGGTCCTTGCGGGAGGTTACGAACGCCGAGGAAGAAGGTGTGCAATTTGTGTGGCTATCCGGACCGAAAGGATTTGACAGTAATGGCGACGAAGTTACCGCCGTAATCGTGCAAAAAATGCATCTTGGCGCACCAGATGCCAGTGGTCGCCAATCGCCAGAGGTTATCCCGGACGCCGACTATATCGAAGAGGCAGATCTTGTCATTAAGGCGTTGGGGTTTTCGCCGGAAGACCTGCCAACGCTTTGGGGCGTGCCCGAATTGGAAGTGACCCGGTGGGGAACGGTCAAGGCCGATTTCCAAACGCACGCCACCAACCTGGACGGCGTCTATGCCTGCGGCGACATCCAACGCGGCGCAAGTCTGGTCGTCTGGGCAATTCGCGACGGGCGCGAGGCTGCTGCGGCCATGTTGGAATACATAACTGCCGCGACCTCGGTCGCAGCGGAATAGGAAAACGTCGCGTTAGACACTAATATCGTCCCCCAGGGGCGGTTCGGGCATTAGAAAATACCGCCGAGCCGAGACAAGATTGGAGCAACGTAATGGTAAATAAGACAGGGCAATGCCTGTGCGGCGCGGTAAATTTTTCTGCGGAGAACATGTCAGATAGCATTTCAATATGCCATTGCAAGATGTGCCAGCGTTGGGCCGGATCAGCATTTAAATGCATCAGCGCCCCGACCGATAAGCTTACCGTATCGGGTGCAGAAAATATTGGTGTTTTTAAAAGCTCCGACTGGGCGGAACGGGCCCATTGCACAAAGTGCGGATCAGCGCTGTGGTACAGGGTAACAAATGGCCCATATGTTGGCGGCACCAGTCTGGCAATCGGACTGTTGGATGACACCGACGGTTTGGCGGTTCGCCGGGAATTTTATGTTGACTACAAAAACAGTGCCGACGTTTTACCCGATGATCGCGAACAAATGACTGAAGCAGAAGTAATGGCGATGTTTGCGCCAGATAACGGCGAGGACTAGAAGATGCCAAATTTTGACGAAAACTGGGCCAGAGAAGAAACCGCCAAGCGCAATTGGATGGCCAAAAATAGTCTCTATTCCGAAGAAAACGAGCATTCTTCCTGCGGCGTCGGCCTTGTTGTGTCCATCGACGGCAAAAAAAGCCGTAAAGTTGTTGAAAACGGAATTCAGGCTCTGCGCGCAATTTGGCATCGCGGTGCGGTGGATGCCGATGGAAAAACTGGGGACGGCGCCGGCATTCATGTTCAAATCCCGGTTCCCTTTTTCTACGATCAGGTTGAACGCACCGGCCATAAGCCGCGCCCCGACGAACTGATCGCGGTTGGTCAGGTGTTTTTGCCACGCACGGATTTTGGCGCGCAGGAAACCTGCCGGACAATTGTCGAATCTGAAGTGCTTCGCATGGGGTATTATATTTACGGTTGGCGCCATGTGCCGGTCAACGTCGACTGTTTGGGCGAAAAGGCCAACGCCACACGCCCGGAAATCGAACAAATCCTGATATCAAACTCAAAGGGCGTGGACGAAGAAACCTTTGAACGCGAACTATATGTGATCCGCCGCCGGATCGAAAAAGCAGTAGCGCGTCAGCAAATTTCCGGCATGTATATCTGCTCGCTGTCGTGTCGGTCTGTGATCTACGAAGGCATGATGCTGGCCGAACAGGTGGCAGAATTTTATCCGGATCTGATGAACCCCAGATTTGAATCGGCTTTCGCAATTTATCACCAGCGGTATTCGACAAACACCTTTCCTCAGTGGTGGTTGGCACAGCCGTTCCGGATGTTGGCCCACAACGGCGAAATCAACACCCTAAAAGGGAATGTCAATTGGATGAAGAGCCACGAAATAATGATGGCGTCCTCAACCTTTGGTGACATGGCAGAAGATATCAAACCGATTGTGTCGCAAGGATCATCAGATTCGGCTGCGTTAGACTCGGTTTTTGAAGTTCTGGTTCGTGCAGGGCGAAGCGCTCCGATGGCCAAAACAATGATGAGTCCCGAAAGCTGGAGCCAGCAGGCCGTCGAGTTGCCACAGTCCTGGCGCGATATGTATTCCTATTGCAATTCGGTGATGGAGCCATGGGATGGCCCTGCGGCACTGGCAATGACCGATGGTCGCTGGGTTTGTGCGGGGCTTGACCGAAACGGCTTGCGTCCGATGCGATATGTGGTGACGAGCGACGGACTGGTCATGGCTGGGTCCGAAACCGGGATGGTCCCGATTGACGAAGCAAATGTAGTTGAAAAAGGCGCACTTGGTCCGGGGCAAATTTTGGCCGTCGACATGAAAGAGGGCTTGTTGTTCCACGATACTGAAATCAAAAATAAGCTTGCCGCAGCGCAGCCCTTCGGCGAATGGGTTGGCAAAATTGTCGACCTTGAGACCAAGCTGTCTGGCGTAGATGAAACTGCTCTGTTCAGCGGTGCTCAATTGCGCAAACGCCAGATCGCTGCAGGCTATTCCATCGAAGAGCTTGAGCAAATTCTGGCACCCATGGCCGAGGACGGCAAAGAAACGCTTGCAAGCATGGGCGACGATACGCCCGCCGCCGTGCTAAGCAAAAAATACCGCCCCCTTAGCCACTATTTCCGGCAAAACTTTAGTCAGGTTACCAACCCGCCAATCGACAGCCTGCGTGAATACAGGGTGATGAGCCTGAAGACGCGGTTTGGAAACCTGAAAAACGTGTTGGACGAGGATTCGTCCCAGACCGAGATTCTGGTTCTGGACAGCCCGTTCGTTGGAAATGCTCAATTTGAAGGTCTGGTTGAGGCATTCAACGCCCCAATGGTCGAAATTGATTGTTCGTTTGATGCACAAGGCGGTCAGGGGGCATTGCTGGCCGAATTGACGCGTATCCGGGCAGAGGCCGAAGACGCCGTGCGCTCTGGCGCCGGTCATATTGTATTGACCGATCAGCATCAAAATCCCGAACGCGTCGCAATGCCGATGATTTTGGCGACAAGTGCGGTGCATTCCTGGCTGACCAAACAAGGTCTTCGGACTTTCTGTTCACTAAACGTCCGGTCGGCAGAATGTGTAGATCCACATTATTTCGCAGTCTTAATCGGCTGCGGGGCGACAATTGTTAATGCCTATTTGGCAGAGGATTCTCTGGCCGACCGGATTGATCGTGGCCTGATTGACCAAACTCTGACCCAGGCCGTCGCACGCTACCGTGCAGCGATTGACCAAGGGCTGTTGAAAATCATGGCCAAGATGGGGATCTCGGTGATTTCCAGTTATCGTGGTGGGCTGAATTTCGAAGCAGTTGGCCTTAGCCGCGCAATGGTTGCCGAATATTTCCCCGGCATGGCCAGCCGGATTTCCGGCATCGGCGTTGGCGGCATCCAGAAAAAGCTGGAAGAGGTGCACGCGCTGGGCTGGAAGGGTGTTACAGATGTTCTGCCAATCGGTGGATTTTACAAATCTCGCAAGTCGGGCGAAACCCACGCATGGGACGCGCAGTCGATCCATATGATGCAATC
>JAHRVD010000278.1 GCA_019090845.1 Marinosulfonomonas sp. | reverse complement strand
GCGAAGCACTGCTAATATCAGCCTTACAGCGGCGTTCTGCGGACATTCTGCGGACCGAGCAACAACAGGCTGATCCGAAAAAAGGCCTAAGTTATTGAAAAGATTGGCGCACCCGAGAGGATTCGAACCTCTGGCCTCTGCCTTCGGAGGGCAGCGCTCTATCCAGCTGAGCTACGGGTGCTTGGGTCGGTCTATAACGGGCTGTGAATTTGGCTGCAACGCTTTATCGGGACGCCGCGCGGCCTAGCCCAACAACTCGTGACACAATTCAAGCGCCTCTATTAGTTTGTCGACTTCTTGGGTAGTATTATAAAGTCCGAAAGACGCACGAGCCGTCGCCGTGACACCCAAATGCGCCATCAGCGGTTGCGCACAGTGGTGCCCTGCCCGTACTGCGATCCCCTTTTTGTCCAGAACAGTCGAGATATCATGAGCATGCGCCGCACCGTCCAGCGTAAAGGAAAATATCGCCGCCTTGTCGGGCGTATTGCCCTGAACATTCAGCCAGTTCAGCCCCTGCAAGCGCGACTGCGCATAGGTTTTTAACTGCTCTTCATGGCGCGCAATGTTGCCCATCCCAAGCGCCATCAGATACTCCAGTGCCACGCCAAACCCGATGGTTTGCACGATGCCCGGTGTTCCGGCCTCAAACTTCATCGGTGGATCATTGTAACTGACCGCTTCGCGCGTCACTTCACGGATCATGTCTCCGCCACCGATGAAGGGGCGCATCTCAGCCATCCGTTCACGGGTAACATAGATTGCTCCAGAGCCCGTCGGACCATATAGTTTATGCCCGGTGATTGCATAGAAATCACAGCCAATATCGCGCACGTCTACCGGCATGTGAACCGCCGCCTGCGAGCCGTCCACCAGCACCGGCACGCCCTGTGCGTGGGCCAGACGGGTGATTTCTTTTACATCAACTTTGCTTCCCAACACATTGGAAACATGTGTTATTGCAACCAATTTGGTCTTATCGGTAATTGCCGCAGCCACCTTGGCCGGGTCGAGATGGCCGGCGGCATCTGTTTCGACCCATTTCAACACAACCCCCTGACGTTCCCGAAGAAAATGCCACGGCACGATATTGGCGTGATGCTCCATCACTGACAGAACAATTTCATCCCCTGCCGCCATTCGCGGCATGGCCCAGCCATAGGCCACCATGTTGATGCCTTCGGTGGTGCCTGAGTTCAGGATGATATCATCTTCACTTGCTGCGTTCAGGAACTTGGCAATAGTTGCGCGCACGGCTTCGTATTTCTCGGTAGCTACATTAGAAAGGTAATGTAATCCCCTGTGAACATTCGAATATTCATGCGAATACGCATTGGTAATCGCATCAATGACCACCTGCGGTTTTTGCGACGAAGCACCATTATCCAGATAGACCAGCGGTTTGTCGTTCACCTGCCGCGCAAGGATCGGAAAATCCGCGCGAATGGCGTTTACATCAAAGTTTTTCATGCACCGGCAACCTTTACGCCAAGGACACTCAGAACGACCGACAGCAAGATCGCAAATCCAACCATCGCGATCAGGATCGACACGAAAACGCGGCCCGGTGAGGAAAAACCATGCAGCTCGGTTACGAAATTTGCGAGTAGCCAGAAGAACAGGGCAAAACCGGCCAAACCAAGGATGTTGCCGACAATTGGAACAAGCATAAATGCAACCGTCTGAAGCACCTGCAAACAGATCAGGATGAATTGCAGCCATGTGACCAGCAGGATCGTGTCATCAAAACTGCCGGTTCCCTGCGCCTGCCGACCAAGCAGGAATATGCCAAAGATCATGACAACCAACATCACCAGTTGCATAAGGCCAAGTGCCAACGGGGTGCTTAACCCCGGTCCGCCGACAATAATCCCGGCCGAATGCCCGGTAAACACCTGTGTCAGCTGTGTTAGCAAAACACTAAGGACAACGATCAGAAACAACGCTTCCCACCGACTTTTACGCGGCATCGACACGGCCATGATCTGACGCGCACCAGCCCGGGGGTCGCGCACCGAAGCCCACGCCGCCACGACCAGATCCTTAACGTTAAACTGCACTTTGGGTCGCCCCGCTTTCGGCCTCAATTAATGAAGACATCCAGATCACAACAAACATACCCAGAGCAAGGGCCGCCACGATATTGGTCAAAAAAGTCGCGCCTGCAAACTCAATCACAAAACCACTGGCCAGCCAAAGCGGCGCTGCAGCCAGCATTGACCAGAACAACGCCAGCCGTGCCCCAAACCAACTGCCCTGCCCGCCAACCAGCCGCGCCAAAAGATGCGAAAGGGCGGCCAGAATATACATGAACAGCGGGGCAACGAACAACCATGCAAACAGTGGCCCGACAACCCGCGCCTCAAAGCTTTCCGGTTCGCTGGCGCGCATTAGGGCGGGAAACTGTGAAACGAATATCAACAGGCAGGCTGTGAAAAGGCAGATCAATGCACGATCCTCTCGCAGGCCCGCTGCCAGATGTTTACGCATCACGCGGCGCGGAAATCGCCATGAACGGATGATATCGCCAATAATTTCCACTAGCCGCGCCGTTGCAGCCATGACTCAAGGCGGCTCTGAATGTCGTCCGCTATCACCGGATCGTCGATTTCCTCGATAACTTCGGCCAGAAACGCACGGGTCAAAAGATCCTGCGCAATGCCCTCGGGGACACCGCGCGAGCGCAGATAAAACATCGCGTCATCGTCTATTTCGCCAGAGGTCGAGCCATGCGAACAGATTACATCGTCGGCATAAATTTCCAGTTCCGGCTTTGCCAGAAACTGAGAGTCACCATCAAGCAGCAAAGCCTGACTAATCTGGTAACCATCGGTTTTTTGCGCGCCAGATTTAACCAGTATCTTGCCCTGAAAAACACCGGTTGCACCGTTGCGCAACACCTTTTTGAACACCTGACGGCTTTTACAGCCAACCGCGTCATGGGTTATGAACACCGTGTCATCATGATGAAATTCACCATCGCCAAGTGCCGCGCCAGCCACATTGGCCACGCCATTGTCGCCAGTCAATTCCAGCACGACTTCGTTGCGTGTCATCACGCCATTGGCCGTCAGGGTAAAAGATTTAAACAGGCTGTCACTTCCAAGCCGGCCAAACATATGGGTCACTGCGCGGCGTTCATGATCGCGCCCCTGAGCCCGGATATGATGGAAAGACCCATGCTCAGCGACATCCACTTCCAGCACCTTGCTGAAACGGGCGGCGGCGGGGCCATTTTCCAACAGGGTTAACGCAGCGCCCTTTTCCACACGAATTACGTGGTGCAGGATTGCATCCGAGGTTTCTTGGTTGTGCAAATAGATAAGCGACACCGGTTTTGAGGGGCGCCCCGTGACGCGGATCACAACCCCATCTGTGGCAAACCCGGTATTGAGCGTCGCCAAGGGACGGGCAACAGGGTCCTGACCATTTTTTTCAAGCACGCCGTAAAGCTCTTTTGCCCAGTGAATGTCCATTTGTACTGCGTCTGAAAGGCGCTCGATCTCAATGCCTTCCATGCTAAGGTCATCCGAGGCCGAAGCGTCAAAAACCCCGTCCCTGAATACGATTTTCAAACGGTCAATCTGCCCGAATACGGGCGATTCATCGGTTGCAAACGGGGCCGCCGGAACGGCAACTGTTTGAACCAGCGACGAAGGATCGGTGTATTTCCAATATTCGTCACGTCGCCCCGGCAATCCGGCCTTGGCCAACCGGGCAACCGCATCATTGCGTGCCGCCATAGCCCAGGCAGCGCCCTTTGGCATGTTTAGTGTGGCAAGGCGTTCCTGCATGGCGTCCTGCTTTATTTTCGCAAGCGCCATGTCAGGCGACCTCTTTCAAAATATCCGCATAGCCGTTGTTTTCGACTTCCAGTGCCAGTTCCGCTCCGCCGGATTTTACGATCCGTCCATCGGCCATGATATGCACGACATCGGGCTGAATGTGATCCAGCAAACGCTGATAATGGGTAATAACCAGAAACGAGCGCTTGCCATCGCGCAAACCGTTCACACCCTCGGCCACCAGCTTCATCGCATCCACATCCAGACCGCTGTCAGTTTCATCCAACACGCACATCTTGGGTTCAAGCATCGCCATTTGCAGGATTTCGTTGCGCTTTTTTTCACCACCTGAAAATCCGACATTGACCGGACGCTTCAACATATCTGCGTCGATTTTCAGCGCTTTGGCCTTTTCACGAATTTCTTTCAAAAATTCAGCCGCAGACAGTTCTGCTTCACCGCGCTTTTTACGTTGTGAATTTACTGCCGTGCGCAGGAACGTCATATTGCCAACGCCCGGAATTTCCACCGGATACTGAAACGCCAGAAATAACCCTGCGGCGGCGCGATCTTCGGGTGCCATCCCCAACAGATCAGACCCATCCATCAACGCCGAACCGGCCGTTACCTCATAGCCAGGCTTGCCCGATAAAACATATGACATTGTCGACTTGCCAGACCCGTTGGGGCCCATAATTGCATGCACCTGGCCCTGGCCAACCGTCAGGTTAACACCCTTGAGGATTTGCTTATCCTCATCTGCCAATTTTACATGCAGGTCTTTGATTTCAAGCATTTTTCATTCCCGGATCACGAAGTTAAGCGGTAATTTCATAACGCAGCTACACCTTTTGGCGTTGCAGTTGTGTCAGTGGACGAATGGCACCTAAATGCAAGCCCCGGCAATGACAAGCCATCACCGGGTGCGGTGCAGAAATTGGATGTGGTTAGTACTTGGCTAAACCCGCCGGTATTTGGGTGGTTCAGTCGATTTGCAAATCGGCCAGCAGACCTGCGGATTTGCCGTGCTGGAATTCGGATGTTACAAATCCGCCCCTTAGAAACAACACCGATCGCGGCTTCGTCGTGGCAATAACTTCGTTCACCCAAACTGGCGAAAACACTTTTGCAAATGCTCCCGGCGCTTCGTGGACCAGCGAATGCATCAGCCCTATCATCGCAACGACGCCCACGATTTTGGCCAATTTCATCGACAATCCATTGACCCCAAGCATCGAGCGAAATGCGATTACAAACGTCAGCGCCACGACACCGTCCACGATCATCAATAAATCTGAATTTTCGCCCGCCAGTGCGCCGCCGGTCACCTGAAACCGCACCAGCCTGCTTAAAACGACTGAACCTGCGCCAAGTATAACCGCACCGATAATCCATAGCGGATACTGCATCGAACTGGACAGATCGCCAGCGTCCGCCTGCCTGCGAACTTTCGCTTCCTCGACCGGCCCGACATATACCTGTGCGGTGGTATTTGCACCACCTTTGGAAATGCGTTTTAGCCGTTCTCCGAAGTTTTTCTTTTGTTCCTGATCCATCACGAGCGTTCCAGATTTGGGTTGTCCTCGTTTCGGGATAAAGCGCAATTTCTGGGCAAAAATTTGGCTTCAACGGTTCAATTTCGCGTTTTTTTGCCACAATTTGCCGTCCAGTCAGGCGGATTTTGCCTGCGAATTCGATCTGCCTGCCAATTTGCCAAGTGTCGTACATTCAGCCAACAGAACCTTCCAGCGAAATAGCCACAAGCTGTTGGGCTTCCATCGCAAATTCCATCGGCAACGCCTGCAACACCTCTTTGCAAAACCCGTTCACCACCAAGGCAACGGCGGCTTCTTCGTCAACACCGCGCTGGCGACAATAAAACAGCTGCTCGTCGTCCACCTTGGACGTTGTCGCCTCATGCTCGACACGGGATGAATTGTTGCGCACTTCGATATAGGGCACCGTATGGGCACCGCATTCGCCGCCGATCAACAGGCTGTCACATTGCGTGTAATTTCGGCTGTTTTTGGCACGCGGATGCATTGCGACCTGCCCCCGGTAGGTATTTTGCGCATGCCCGGCAGATATCCCTTTGGACACAATCCGTGATTTGGTGTTTTTGCCCAGATGGATCATCTTGGTGCCGGTGTCGGCCTGCTGATAGTTGTTGGCAATGGCGATTGAATAAAACTCGCCCTGACTTTCGTCGCCGCGCAGGATGCACGACGGGTATTTCCATGTCACTGCAGATCCGGTTTCGACCTGTGTCCACATCACCTTGGAACGCGCACCGCGGCAATCGGCGCGTTTGGTGACAAAGTTATAAATCCCGCCAACCCCGTTTTCATCCCCCGGATACCAGTTCTGAACGGTCGAATATTTAACCTCGGCGTCCTCCATGATCACAATTTCAACCACGGCGGCATGCAGCTGGTTGGTGTCGCGCTGGGGGGCTGTGCAGCCTTCCAGATAGGACACATAGCTGCCCTTGTCGGCGATAATCAGGGTGCGTTCAAACTGGCCGGTGTTCTCGGCGTTGATGCGGAAATAGGTGCTTAGCTCCATCGGGCAACGCACGCCCGGAGGCACATAAACAAACGAGCCATCAGAAAACACGGCCGAGTTCAGCGTCGCAAAAAAATTGTCCGACGCCGGAACCACCGTGCCCAGATATTTGCGCACCAGTTCGGGATGCTCGCGGATTGCCTCGGATATGGAACAGAATATTACGCCGGCTTTGGCCAGTTCGGCCTGAAAAGTCGTGCCAACGGACACGGAATCAAATACCGCATCCACCGCAACTTTGCGCCCTTCAGACGGGGTTGCAGCAGCGCCCTCGACACCGGCAAGGATCATCTGCTCTTTCAGCGGAATACCCAGCTTTTCGTAGGTTGCCAGCAGCTTTGGGTCGACCTCATCAAGCGAGGCTGGTTTGACCTCCATGCTTTTGGGGCGGGCATAGTAATAGATCTGTCTCTTATACACATCT
>JAHRVD010000277.1 GCA_019090845.1 Marinosulfonomonas sp. | reverse complement strand
GTGGCCGAGAGCATTTCGATTGCCGGGCTGGATGATCCCAAGCTGGCCGAACATGTGCCCCCCGAATTGCTGGCAAAACTGCGCGAAGAAGTCGAGATGGTGCGCGAATTGCTGCCCCCGCTGGACCGCCAAGCGCTGCTTGAAGGCACGATGACGCCAATCTGGTTCGGCTCTGCGATCAATTCGTTCGGCGTGCAGGAACTGATGAACGGCATCGCCGATTACGGCCCCGTACCTCAGCCCCAATCAGCCGAGCCGCGCCAGATCAGCCCCGAGGAAACCACCGTTGCCGGGTTCGTCTTTAAGGTGCAGGCCAATATGGACCCAAAGCACCGCGACCGGGTTGCGTTTTTGCGCCTTGCTTCGGGCCATTTCAAACGCGGCATGAAACTGACCCATGTTCGCTCGCAAAAGGTAATGACCATCGCCAGCCCGGTGTTGTTTCTGGCAAGCGACCGCGAGCTCGCCGAAGAAGCATGGGCCGGTGACATTATCGGCATCCCCAACCACGGGCAGTTGCGTATCGGCGACACATTGACCCAAGGCGAGGCGCTGCGCGTGACCGGCATCCCGTCTTTTGCGCCGGAATTGTTGCAATCGGTGCGCGCGCTGGACCCGCTGAAATCCAAGCACCTCGAAAAAGCGCTGATGCAGTTTGCCGAGGAAGGCGCTGCCAAAGTATTCAAACCAATGATCGGCTCTGGTTATATCGTTGGCGTTGTGGGCGCTTTGCAATTTGAGGTTCTGGCCAGCCGGATCGAGCTGGAATACGGCCTGCCGGTGCGCTTTGAGCAATCACAATTCACCTCGGCGCGCTGGATCAACGGACCCAAGCAAGCCGTGGATGCCTTTGTGGATACCAACAAAGGGCATGTGAGTTACGACAATGACGGCGATCTGGTTTACCTGACCCGATTGCAGTGGGACATCGACCGGATCGAGCGCGACCATCCCGAGCTAAAACTGACAGGGACCAAAGAAATGATGGTGTGAAGCGCGGCCAGACACACGCCGGTATCAGCGTTCCAGATCGCGAAAAATATCTGCGCGAAAGCCGCAGCCAATCAGGCGCAGAAACGTAAACTGAAACCAGTTTAGTCTATAAAACCGTTTCATCAGGGCAATAATTTCACGGTCGTCATCAGTTTTACTGTATGACACATAGGCTTTCTCAAATTCCGCGAACTGGAACAGGCGTGGCGCTCGCCGGGTGTTGAACTGAAATTCCCTTGTTATTCGGCGTCGAAGTTTTTCGACCCAACGTTCAAATCCGATGGCGTCAAAATGGGCAACCTGCATCATCGCTTTTTTCCCGAAAAACTCACGTGACGGCCTGGTCACTTTGAGCTGACCAATCCAAGCGTTATGCGCACCAATTGAATCAAATTTCACCGAACTGCGGAAAAAATGCCGGCCCAGACTGTGCCCTGCGGTGTTGTTGGGGAAAAGCCAGCCATCTCGTCCATAAATCAACCATGCCAAGACAGAAAGTAGGGCGCGAAGATACCCTTTTTCAGCTTGCCCGCGCCCCCTTGGACAAAAAGGTGTTCTGAAATATGTGCTGCCGAAAGGTGATCCGAACTGATCATCTGGGCCCCACATGGCTTCGGCAACCGGTATTTGGAAAGATGAAACATTCGGCGGGACCAATTTGATCAGTGACGAAATCCGATCCTTCGAGGGCAGCAAATATTCATCTGCATCCAACGTAAGAACCCATTCTGTAGCAGCCAGTTTCTGCGCCTGCTCATGAACAAAGTGTTGCAATACTTTGGTGGGCTTGGATTCACCATTCATGTCAGGAAGATCCATGCCCTGCAAAACCATAAAGGTTACGCGATCCGGATCATAGGCCTGCAAAAACATGTCGCTATAGTCTTTGCCTTCTTCACCATCAAAATATATCAGAATTTTTGGCACACCAATCTTAAGGTGGTAGTCCACAAAACGGCACATGACAGAATATTCTTCGCGCATCTTTGAGACGATCGTAAACATGCTACCCTTTCAAAATTGACGCGTCTAAGCGCATAGTCGAGGCCGGACCTGCAAGGATTTTAAAACAATTAGATTTACCGAAATTAATAGCCGAAAGCTTCATAATCAGCTTTATACAATCGTTGTATGCGAAGCCGCTGGCGCGGTGTTCCGATATTGTCGCTGCGGGGCGATCGGTTGAATCTCGCATCTTTTATTTTATTCCAATCGGTTTTTGGAATACGGAGTATATCCAGAATTCTGGGAAGATCGTCAGACAGGGATTCCAGCCGACTGATCAGGTCATAATCAATTCTGTCTATTGCCGTGTTGATGCATTGTTCCCGCCAATGCCGGTCGGTTTTGTAGCGGTCCAATTGCAAAGATCGATCTACATAATCCAAAAACACGTCAAAATTGAACTCTTCGGGTTTTGTGGGATCAAATCCAAATTTCCGGATAGCTTTGGCGTGCTTGTGCCCCGATCGGTTTGTTCCGTCCAAGATTAAGTTTCGGAAAGCAGAGTAGGTCCGGGTTTCAGGATGCCGAACAGACGTAATAATAAATCCATTTCCATTTCGAACCCGGTCCAAGTTTGCAAGCGCATTCATACGCCCCTGGATCAGGACTTGAGTGTCTTTGTGAATTTGCTGCTCAAGAAACCTTCCAGTTTTGGAAAAATACATGATCTGCGCAAGCGTAGTACAGCCAGCCTTGGAATTTTTGACCAAAACCACTGACGAACCCTGCAAGGAAACAAGGCGTGGCGCGACAGCAAGATCGCGTGCCGACAACTTGGAAAGCTTGAAAGCTTCTCTGTTTTCGGCAGAGAATGGTGACAAAAGGTTACGAAACGACCGCTTTTTTTTTGCCTGGTCGAAAACGACGGTCGGGCCAAAAAATCCTGCCACAAATATTTCCTTCCCGGGCTGCCAACCGAATGGCTGCAACCGACCATATGTTACTTTCCAAATTGTATACAATGGCAAATTCTCTTGCCATTTTTTTGCGCCGCACCCGGCAATTTGGAAAATGGCATTGATGCAGAAATACCTCCGCCTTGAAGTCGCCCATTCAAAATAGGTATGCCACGCCGAAGAGACTCTTGTTTCCGGATATTCAGGATTATTACGGCTTTGTAATCACTGATTAATGCCGATTGTGAAGCGGATTGTCGATCAATTGATAACAATCATAGTAAATCGGCGGGGATTGGCCAAATTTCAATGACTCACATTGACCCGCAACCCTTTTTTCTATAGCCAATGCACCATTCTGAGGCACTTAAGAAAAAGTCGGCCAACCGGGCCTGAGCCTCATCAGACGTTACGGGCCAAAGATGTCCGTAAGAACACGGATATAAATGACAAAATTTTCTGACCTGAACTTGATCCCCAAGGTTCTAAAGGCCGTTGAAGACAGCGGCTATGAAACCCCCACACCTATTCAGGCGGGCGCGATACCCCCGGCCCTTGAAGGGCGCGATGTATTGGGCATTGCCCAGACCGGAACTGGAAAAACCGCAGGCTTTGTGCTGCCGATGATTTCGATGCTGGCGCGTGGGCGCGCACGGGCGCGCATGCCCCGCTCGCTGGTGCTATGCCCGACCCGGGAACTTGCCGCACAAGTCGCCGAGAACTTTGACACTTACGCCAAGCACGTCAAGCTGACCAAGGCGCTGCTGATTGGCGGCGTTTCGTTCAAGGAACAAGACATGCTGATTGACCGGGGGGTCGATGTTCTGATCGCCACACCGGGCCGCTTGCTGGACCATTTTGAACGCGGCAAACTATTGCTGACCGGCGTTCAGATCATGGTTGTCGACGAAGCCGACCGGATGCTGGATATGGGCTTTATTCCCGATATCGAACGCATATTCTCGGTCACGCCATTTACCCGCCAGACGCTGTTCTTTTCAGCCACGATGGCGCCCGAAATTGAGCGGATCACCAACACGTTTCTGTCTAATCCGGCGCGGATCGAAGTTGCACGACAGGCAACGGCGGCCGAAAATATCGAACAGGTCGTTGTCATGCTTCAAGGCGGGCGGCGCGATCGCGTGGCCAGCGAAAAGCGCAAACTTCTGCGCGCGCTAATCGACGCCGAGGGCGACGTCTGCAACAACGCGATAATCTTTTGCAACCGCAAGACGGACGTAGATATTGTTGCCAAATCACTAAAGAAAAACGGCTATGATGCCGCCCCGATACACGGTGATCTGGATCAATCCCAACGCACAAAGACCCTTGAGGGGTTCCGCGATGGCAAATTGCGCATTCTTGTGGCGTCTGACGTCGCGGCACGCGGGCTGGATGTTCCAAGCGTCAGCCATGTTTTTAACTTCGATGTGCCCGGCCATGCCGAAGATTACGTGCACCGGATTGGTCGCACCGGGCGCGCCGGGCGCGACGGCAAAGCGATCATGATTTGCGAAACGCGCGACGAAATGAACCTGGATGCAATTGAACGGTTGATTGAGAAAACCATTCCGCGCGGCACGAATTTGCTCGCCGGCGATGCCCCTGCCCAAAAACCTGCCCAAGTGGCCGCGCCGGCTGAAGAAAAACCGGCCCGCGGCCGACGTTCACAGTCACGCAAAGCTGAACCGGTAAAAGAAACTGCCCCCGAGGCGAGCGTTGAAGCAACAAGTGAACCGCAAGCAGCGTCGGAAAAGCTTGCCGAGGAACCCCGCGACAAAGCTGATGACTCCAAGCCAAAACGCGGCGGGCGTTCGCGCGGTGGACGTGGGCAACGGGACGAGAAAAACAAGGTTGTCGGATTGGGCGAGCACATGCCCAGTTTCATCGCGCTAAGCTTTGAGGCGCGACTAGAGGACTGACCACCTGCCCCGCGGGCAGTTACCCAGCCCGGAATAATACGAGGCACCATGGGGCGGCACCATCAACATCACCACATCGACGCCCAGACGGGTGATCGCCGCGTGGCACTGGCGGTGGTCATAAACCTTGCACTCAGTTTTGTGCAAATTATCGGCGGGATTTTTTCCGGCAGCCTTGCGCTGATCGCCGACGCGATGCACAATTTTTCTGATGCGATTTCCCTGATCATCGCGTTTGGCGCACGAAAGATTGCCCGCCGGGCGGCCAATGCCGATATGACCTTTGGCTATGGCCGCGCCGAGATTGTGGCCGCGCTGGTCAACTACACAACCCTGATTATGGTTGGGTTGTATCTGATATACGAAGCGATCTTGCGGTTTTTTACCCCTCAGGACGTCGATGGCTGGCTTGTCATCATCATCGCCGGACTCGCTTTTCTGGTCGATCTGGCGACCGCCATTCTTACCTACACCATGTCAAAGACCAGCATGAATATTCGGGCCGCATTCTTGCACAATATGGCTGACGCGCTTGGCTCGGTCGCCGTGATCTTTGCCGGAACACTGATCCTTTTATATGACTGGCGGCTGATTGATCCGCTGACGACGCTGTTGATCGCCGGGTATATCCTTTGGCAGTCTTTCAGAGAAATAGGTCCGGTCATCCGGATTCTCATGTTGGGCAGCCCGCCCGGCGCTAATCTGGAAAAACTTGTCGATGATATTCTTGGGCTTGAAGGCATCGATGACATCCACCATGCACATCTGTGGCAGATTGACGAACACCGCACCGCTTTGGACGCACATCTGGTTATCAAAAAAGGATCATGGCGCGATGCAGACGCCATCAAGGCATCTGCCAAACAACGCCTGCAGGATCTGCATGGGATCAGTCACACCACGCTGGAACTTGAACGGTCCGCCAATGCCTGCCCGGCGCCCCAAATTTTCGCGAAAATTTGATCTGCGCTGCAAATCCTGCGCGCGATGTCAGCCGGCCAAACGGCTGACCACCAGCGTCACTTCAGGTTTTTTACCAATCTCTTCTTTGGATGAGTTGCGCACGATCCGGCGGATCCCTTCGTTCAGCTTGTCGTCACTGGCCAAAGTTTTCTTATTGGCGCGCATCAGGAACTGGGTCAGATCCTCTTCCAGAACCTCAACCAGCGGGGCGCGCGATCTGCCGACTTCCGGCAGGCCGATAATCTCACACCAAGCATCGCCCAAAGGCTTGCCATCCTCGATGATCATCGTCACCACCACATGGCCGTTCAGCGCCATTTTGATCCGTTCGCGCACCACACCATCCATCGCGCCGATCTGCACCCGCCCATCCAGATAGGTCCGCCCGGTTTCGACAAACTCTGCGACTTCGGGCGCGTTGCCAGACAGTTCGATCATCGTGCCATTGGGCGCAATGACTGACTTGAATCCACCGCTTTCGCCCAGTTTCGCATGTTCGCGCAGATGCCGGTGTTCACCGTGCATCGGGATCACGAACTGGGGCTGGATAATCTTGTGCATTTCGGCCAAATCGGGCCGGTTGGCATGGCCCGACACGTGATAATGGCCCGAACTGTCATCCACTACGTCCACGCCCATTTCCGAATACGAATTGACGATACGGGCGACTGATTTTTCATTGCCCGGAATGGTTTTGGACGAGAACAGAAACAAATCGCCCTCTTTCAAACTCATCCCAAGGTATTTGCCGCGTGACAATTGCGCGCTGGCCGCGCGTCGTTCGCCCTGCGAGCCTGTCGCCAGCAACATCACGTTGCCGCGCGGCAATGCCTTGGCGTCTTCGGGGCTGATTGTCTTGGGGAAGTCTTTCAGAATTCCCACCTCGACCCCGGCGGTGACCATCCGGCGCATCGAGCGCCCCAGCAATACAATCGAGCGCCCTGCCCGCTGGCCAGCCTGAGCCAGCGTTTTCACGCGGGCAATATTGCTGGCAAATGTCGTGGCAACGACCATGCCCTTGGAGCTGGCGACAAGTTTTTCAATCTCAGGCCCAACGCTGGCCTCTGAACGGCCCGGCTCGGGGGAAAACACATTGGTGCTGTCGCAAATCAGCGCCCGCACGCCGGGTTTTGCGACCTTAGCCCAAAGCTTGCGATCAAACGCTTCGCCCACACCCGGGGTTTCATCAATTTTAAAATCGCCCGTATGCACAAGACGGCCCGCGTCCGTATCAATCACCAGACCAGAACTTTCCGGGATCGAGTGGCTGATCGGCACGAAACCTACATTAAACGGCCCGACCTGTGTCATTTCGGGGTATGGTGGAACGGTGTTGATCGCCATTTCATCATGGCCGTGTTCTTCGAACTTTAGGCGCGCCAGATGCGCCGTGAAAGCCCGGGCATAGATCGGCGCCCCAAGGCGGGACCAAAGATGGCCTATTGCTCCGATATGATCTTCGTGAGCGTGGGTGATGAATATCCCGTCCAGCCGATCTTTGCGCGCCTGTATCCACGCGATATCCGCAAAAATCAGGTCCACACCCGGAGTGCTGTCCATATCAGGAAACGCCACGCCAAGATCGACAATGATGTAGCGTTCTTTGTCTGCCGGCCCATAGCCGTAGACATAACAGTTCATCCCAATCTCACCTGCCCCACCCAGAGGCAGGTAAATCAACCGATTACTACTCAATTTCCATTTTCCTTGTTAAATGCGTGGATCACGGTCAACCCGTGCATCGTCAGGTCATCTTCGACCACATCAAAAAGATCTTCGCCCTGAGCAAAAAGCGGCGCAAGGCCACCGGTGCCAACGACCTGCATTTTGCGGCCATATTCCTCGCGGATACGTCGCGTTATACCCATTATCAACCCGGTATACCCCCAGAAAACACCAGACTGGATACAAGCCACGGTATTCATCCCGATAACCTGTTCAGGCTGGGTGATATCCACATGGGGCAGTGCTGCGGCGCGCTGGTGCAATGCTTCCAGCGACAGGTTAACGCCCGGTGCGATAACGCCGCCGACATAGGCCCCGTCCGTTCCCACCACGTCAAAATTCGTCGCCGTGCCAAAATCGACAACAATGATATCGCCGCCATGCCTGTCAAATGCGCCCGCCGCGTTCGCCAGACGGTCCGGCCCCGGCCGTGTGCCCGGATCAACGCGCGGTTCAACCGGCAACAGACACTCTGGTTTGCCGACAACCAAAGGGCGGCAGTGAAAATAGCGATCACACAGCACCCGCAGGTTGAAAACCACGCGCGGCACGGTGGACGATATGATAACCGCATCAATCGTCACATGCAGGTCATTGGCCTTCATCAACGTGTTTAGCCAGACGAAATACTGGTCCGCCGTGCGCTGATGCTCGGTCGAGGCGCGCCACGTGGCCAAGAATGTCTTGCCATCCCAGATGGAAAAAACCGTGTTGGTATTGCCGGTGTCGATGCAGAGAAGCATTTGCCTGCCCCTAAAAGAAAATGTCCGCCGCAGGGATAGCCTGTCGGCCTTTGGCTGTCGATAGGATCAGTTGTCCTGACACATCTATGGTTTGGAAGGTTCCAGTTGTCTCGGTTTTGCCGGTGCGGGCCGTGATAATTTCGCCCAGACGGGCGGCGCGCGACAACCAAGCCTCGCGGATTGGCTGAAAGCCATAGGTCAGGAACCGGTGTTCCCATTTGGCAAACGCCGGGGCCAGCAGATCAAGGAAATCTTCTGGTGTGACCTGCGCACCGGTTTCAGACAGCAGGCTGACAGGTCTGGTTGCGCTGGCCTCGACCAACCCGGCGTCCGGGGCTGCTGCCAGATTGACGCCAAAACCGATCGCCAGATACGGCGCTTTTGCACCGAACCCGGCGCTTTCCAGCAAGATCCCCGCCAGTTTCCCGCCGTTCAGCAGCACATCATTTGGCCATTTCAACGCCAGCCCGTCGCCCAGGCCGGTTACCGCAACGCACGCATCATAAAGCGCCAGTGCGGCCACAAAGCTGCGCAGCGCCAGTTGATCGGGCGGGCCGTTCGGGCGCATCACGTAAGTGGCGGCGAAATTGCCGGGTGGATCAACCCAGTCGCGCCCGCGCCGGGCCCGGCCATCGGTTTGCTTCAGCGCCAGTATCCATTCAGGACCAGCCAGATCGGGTGCCAGACGCGCGGCCTGCGCATTGGTGCTGTCAATTTCGGCCAGAACCCGGCGGCCAACCTGGTCAGGCCAGTTAGTTGACAAGAGCATCCGCCGCTGTGGCCGCCAGTGCCTCGATCCCGAACAGATTAACCACGCCAACAACCATGATCGCCGCCGACGCCATCAGAAACGCCCATGCGACCGGTGCCATCGTGCCGTCTATGCCATCGCTTTCTTTGCCGAAATACATGAAATAGACCAGCCGCAGGTAATAGAATGCCCCAATGACCGAGGCGATGACCCCGCCCACGGCAAGCCAGACCAGATTGGCATCAACTGCGGCCTTCAGCACATAGAATTTGCCAAAGAACCCAACCAGTGGCGGCACACCCGCAAGTGAAAACAGCAGCACCAGCATCGCCAGCGCCTTTAGCGGCTCGCTTTTGGACAGCATATTCAGCCCGGATATATCAGTGACCGGCCGACCGTCACGCTCCATCGACAGGATAAAGGCGAATGTGCCCACATTCATCGTCACATAAATCGCCAGATAAATCAGCATTGCCTGCACGCCGCCGACAGTTCCCGCCGCCAGCCCCATCAGCGCAAAGCCCATATGCGCGATCGACGAATAGGCCATCAGGCGCTTAATGTTGGTCTGACCGATCGCGGCAATGGCACCAAGCAGCATCGACAGGATCGACAGGATCGCAACCACCTGCCCCCAATCACCGGTGACACCGCCAAAGGCGTCAAACAGCACGCGGGCAAACATCGCCATAGCAGCGACTTTTGGCGCTGTGGCAAAAAACGCAGTAACCGGCGTTGGCGCACCTTCGTAGACATCCGGCGTCCACATGTGGAACGGCACAGCCGAAACCTTGAACGCAAGGCCAGAGATCAGGAAGACCAGCCCAAACAGCAGGCCAAGCGAAACATGGCCCTCGCTTGCGGTTTGAATGATGCCGCCAAACAGCGTCGTTCCGGCAAAGCCATAAACCAGCGAAGCCCCATAAAGCAGCAGGCCTGACGACAGCGCGCCAAGGACAAAATACTTCAGCCCAGCCTCGGTTGATTTCACACTATCGCGGCGCAGGGACGCGACCACGTAAAGGGCCAGCGATTGCAATTCCAGCCCCATATAAAGCGACATCAGATCGCCCGCCGAGACCATGACCATCATGCCAACCGTCGCCAGCGC
>JAHRVD010000276.1 GCA_019090845.1 Marinosulfonomonas sp. | reverse complement strand
GCTGACGGCGCTGTTGTCGGCTCTGCGATTGTCGAATTAATTGCGGCCGGAAAGTCAACAGACGAGGTTCTGGCCTTTGTGCGCGGTTTGGCCCAAGGTGCACATCGCGCCTGACCCAAAAAACGCGCCTGCAATGGGGAAACAACAATGCCAGTCATAACAAGCATCCAGGACCTTAAGCGCATTTACAAACGCCGCGTCCCCAAGATGTTTTATGACTATTGCGAAAGCGGCAGTTGGACCGAACAAACGTTTCGCGAGAATGTCAGCGATTTTGAAAAAATCCATCTGCGCCAGCGTGTTGCCGTGGATATGACCAACCGAACCACCGCTTCTAAAATGGTCGGGCAGGATGTTGCGATGCCGGTGGCGATTGCGCCGGTCGGTTCAACCGGCATGCATTGTGCAGACGGCGAGATTAAGGCCGCCAACGCCGCCGGTGAATTCGGCGTTCCCTTTACGCTTTCAACGATGTCGATCTGCTCGATCGAAGACGTGGCAGCCAACAGCCCCTACCCGTTCTGGTTTCAGCTATATGTGATGCGCGACGACAGTTTTCAGCGCAACGTAATCGAGCGCGCCAAGGCCGCAAACTGCGGCGCGCTCGTTGTCACGCTTGATCTGCAAATTCTTGGGCAGCGGCACAAAGACATCAAGAATGGCCTGACCATTCCGATGCGTCCGCGCCTTGGAAATATCATTGATCTTGCCACCAAGTGGCGCTGGATGGCGGGTATGGCAGGCACAAAACGCCGTTCATTCGGCAATATCATCGGCCACGCCAAGGGCGTGAGCAATCTTAATTCCCTATCCGCATGGACTGAAGAAGCCTTTGACCCGCGACTTGACTGGGACAAGGTGCGCGAGATCAAAAAACTTTGGGGCGGCAAGCTGATCCTGAAGGGCATCATGGATGCACAGGACGCCAAAATGGCTGTGAAAGTTGGCGCAGATGCCATCATCGTATCCAACCACGGCGGCCGCCAGCTTGATGGTGCGCTTTCGTCGATCCGGTCACTGGAACGCATTCTTGACGCGGTCGGCGACAAGATCGAGGTACACTTGGACAGCGGCATCAGGTCTGGTCAGGACGTTCTGAAAGCACTGGCGATGGGGGCAAAGGGCACCTACATCGGGCGCGCGGCTATTTACGGGCTGGGCGCCATGGGCCAACAGGGCGTCAGTCGTGCACTTGAAGTGATCCACAAAGAACTGGACCTGACAATGGCCTTTTGCGGTCACCGTGACATCAGTGACGTCGATCGCGATATTCTGCTGGTTCCAAAAGGATTTTCTGACAACTGGGCTTGAACGGTCGCCGCCTTACCTGCCCGCCGTCGCGCGTCCGGCCAGAGCCAGAGTTGCCGGAATCATCAATGCAATCACCACCGACATCACAAAGAATGAGACGCGCAGGCTAAACACTTCACTGATCAGACCCATCATCGACGGGCCGACAAAAAACCCGACCATACCGAACATCCAAGCGCGCGAAATCGCATGGGCGCGCTGATCTTCGCGCACCAATCGCCCAAGGATCGAATTTGCCGAAGGCACGACCACTGCCATTCCCACCCCGACAATTGCCACACCAAGCAGAACTCCAAACTGTGTCAGCGCGGCACCGATCACAACAGTGCCAACCACCCCCAAAACCGCCGACCATAAAATCAACCGTGCTTCGCCCAACTTTTCGGCCATCACTTGCCCGGACAGGCGGACAGTTCCCATCACCAGCCCCAGAACAGTTGGCCCATAGCCACCTTCGCCGGGGGCGGCACCAAATGTGCGCTCTAAATGCAGGGCCGACCATGCTTCGGTCGAATTTTCACCAATGAAGGCGGCAAACAGAATTACCCCGGTCAGGATAATCGCGGGCCATGGTGGCCGTGATCTGCCCGCTGTTGCTTGTGTATCAATATTTGCGTTTCCATAGGTGCCTGCGTTTTCCATCATCCCCAGAACTAGAAACACGCAGCCTCCAGCCAGCGCCGGCAGTATTTCGTCCATTGTGTATCCGGCCTTGCGCGCCAACCCTGTCACAAGCGCCGCGCCGCCAAACGCAAAGGAAAACATAGCATGATTGGCGTTCATTAAATGCAATTTATGCCGGGATTCCAGCGCACTGATGCGCACATTGGCGGCGATATCCAGCATTGCAACGCTTGCGCCAATGAAAAATAGCGCCACGCCAAGGGCCAGAACGCTGCGCGCAAACAACGGTAAAAAAAACGCCGCTACCAGAAACAGCGCAACGACTGGCAATGTGCCACGGCCCAGCCGCGCGCCGACACGGGGCACCAGATAGGTCGCACCCATTCCGCCAAGGGCCGACATAAGAAGCGCCAGACCCAATTGTTGATCGCTCGCCTGAGCCACAAACTTGATGTCTGGCACCAATGCCGCGATCGCCCCCCAGAACACGCCAACCGCCATCAGCGCCGCCATCGGCGCGCGCGACACCTGCGTGGCCCGGATAATACTCATCACCAGCTCCTTTGGTTGGCAGGCTTCAAAACCTCTGCGTTTGGCGCTATCGGAACACGAAACCAGCCTATTTCCTACTGAAATTCCGCACCCATCACCCTCGCGCCAGATGTCTCAATTTTGCTTTCAGCGTTTCACGGCCACGCATTGGGATATTCTTCTTTTCAAGGGCGCAAATCTGTCCTATACGCCCCACTTCACGCGGGCATGCACCCTTGGAGGATGTCCGCCTTAACATTGGAGAATACCCATGGCTGGAGAGATCCCTGATCTCGTCGCCACGGTACGGACGGGGACAGGCAAGGGGGCCGCTCGTCAAGCTCGCCGTAACGGCGACGTACCTGGCATTGTATACGGAAGCGGCATTGATCCGCTGCCCATCAATATCCCCTTTTACACACTTCTGAAACGGCTAAAGGCTGGCCGGTTCCTGTCGACCCTTTTCAATATGAAGGTCGAAGGGCACGATGATGTGCGTGTGATTTGCCGTAACGTGCAGCGCGATGTTGTCAAAGACCTGCCGACGCATGTGGATTTCATGCGTTTGCGTCG
>JAHRVD010000275.1 GCA_019090845.1 Marinosulfonomonas sp. | reverse complement strand
TATGAGGCGTTCATGCAGCCGGGGCGGATCACCATTCAGGTGTCGCAAATGCCTGAAGGTGGCAAATTTTTCTGCATCGCGCGGACATTGATGAAGGGTGAAAACCGTCACAATGGCGATGTGAAACATATGTCGATCGGGCTGGGCTGTGATCTGGATCAGGCGCGTCGGCTGGTCTATTCGGACGGCTACGATCTGGACCAGCCCAGCCGGGTGACGCCAGTCGGGGTAAGTTGCCGGATATGTCCGCGCCAGAACTGTTCCAGCCGGGCGTTTCCTGCGCTGGATAAGGTGCCGCTCGCGGGCTGAACCAATCCCCTTGTCCAAACGCCCGAATGTGCTAAGCGGGATCAATGGCAGATCAGCTGACACACAGGCAGCACGCGCGGGCGGTGCTGGCATTGGGATTGCCGCTGGTGGGCAGCCATCTGGCGCAATTTGCCATTCATATGACCGACACAATCATGCTTGGCTGGCATAGCGTCGACGAGTTGGCGGCAGTTGTTCTGGCGGGGGCCTATTGGTTCACTATTTTCATTTTCGGGGCCGGTTTTGGTATCGCGCTGATGCCGATTGTCGCCTCGGCTGTAACGTCGGGCGATGAGATTGAAGTGCGCCGAACAACCCGCATGGCGCTGTGGTTGTCGGTGTTGTTTGGCGTACTGGTGTTGCCGCTGATCCTGCTGGCCGAGCCAATTTTGCTGAGCATCGGACAAAACCCCACCATTGCTGAACTATCTGGCACCTATCTGAAGATCGCCGGGTGGAGCATTTTCCCGGCCCTTGGGGTGATGGTTATCAAGAGCTTTCTTGCCGCGCTGGAACGCACGCAAGTCGTATTATGGACAACCGTTGCCGCCGTGGGGCTGAACGCGGTGATAAACTATGTGCTGATTTTCGGCCATTGGGGCGCGCCGGAAATGGGGCTGCGCGGGGCGGCCTATGCTTCGATCTCGGTGAATTTGTTCACCTTTGTGCTGCTCTGCTTTTACGCCGCATGGGCCGAACCGCAGCACGGGCTTTTCAAACGCTTATGGCGGCCGGATTGGGCCGGATTCTCGCGGGTTTTCCGGCTGGGCCTGCCGATCGGGCTGACCAATCTGGCCGAGATCGGGTTATTTTCGGCCGCAGCGATCCTGATGGGCTGGCTGGGCACGAATGAGTTGGCCGCACATGGGATCGCGATACAGATCGCCTCGGCTACTTTCATGGTGCATCTGGGGCTGTCCAATGCCGCCACGATCCGGGCCGGGCAGGCATTCGGAAAGCGCGACGAGGCGGCGTTGCGTCGTGGTGGGCTGGTGGCGATCGGTATTTCCGGCCTGTTCGCGCTGGCTACGATGATTGTGTTCTTCGCCTTCCCCGAGCAGCTTACCGGATTATTCGTCGATCCGGCTGATCCGCGCCGTCCGGATATTATTCCGGTTGCCGCGACGCTTTTGCTGTTTGCAGCGTTTTTTCAACTGGCCGACGGCGGGCAAGTGATGATCCTTGGTTTGCTGCGCGGGGTTCAGGATACCAAAGTGCCGATGTATATGGCGGCCTTTAGCTATTGGCTGGTGGCGATGCCGGCCAGCTATGTGCTCGGGTTTATCTTTGGGTTTGGCGCAAACGGCGTTTGGGGCGGGCTGGTTATCGGGCTGGCGGTCGCGGCGGTGCTGATGGGGGTTCGGTTCTGGGGGCGGTCTGTGCGGATTGGCGAGGTGTGATTTAGGGTGTTCAACACAATCCTTCCACCTGATATGAAGGCCCGATAAACAGGGACGAGCGTGATCCGCGGGTGGGCGAGAAGCACCCCGGCCGGAAATTTTTATTTCGCTCTGCTGAATGGAATGGGCCCTAGCCCTTACGGCCCTTCATCAGCCGGTCGGCTTTCTTGCGCACCAGAACCGTGCGCAGATCGTGCATAGCCAGCAACAGATCATCCGTGATCTCGTCAAGCTGCTTGCCCGTCGCCCGGGTATTGGCCCAATGCGCCGTCAGATTCAGGTAATCCACTGCCCTGTGCATATCGTCCATGTCGCGCGTTGCCAGCAGGGCCTTGCGTTCACCCATCCAACCGGAAATCGCTGCCATATCCTGTTTGGACAATTTACGATCCCCGTGGGGTTTAACCTCGCCGTTTTTGATATTAATCGCGGCGATCTGATCCATCTCGATGCGACGTTGCCGGTTTTCTGTGTCCACGCGAAAGACAAAAGCGCCGTTCTCGCGCACACGAAAGTAGTATTCCGGCAGTTCATTCGTCATTGGAGTGACCTATCTCAACCCGGCGCAAAACCTCTGTATTCTTGAACAGGCCTCGCTCAGGGCCTGATCCGACGTAGCGTAGCTGACGCGGAAGTTTGGGGAAAGCCCGAAGGCTGCGCCGAAAACAACCGCAACACCGGTTTCTTCGAGCAAAGCAGTAGCGAATGACTCGTCATCGGATATTTTTGTTCCGCCTTCGCTGGTCTTGCCAATGCAACCGCGAATAGATGGGTAGACATAAAAGGCACCTTCTGGGCGCGGGCACTGAATGCCGCTGGCCTGATTGAGCATCGAGACCACCAGATCGCGTCGGCTTTGGAACAGTTTGGCGTTGCTGGCCAGAAAATCCTGCGGCCCGGTCAGCGCCTCTAGTGCGGCCCACTGGCTGATCGAGCTGGGGTTGGACGTGGATTGCGACTGGATTTTTGCCATCGCTTTTATCAGTTCAACCGGCCCGGCGGCATACCCAATCCGCCAGCCTGTCATCGCGTAAGCCTTGGACACGCCGTTGCAGGTCAGGGTGCGCTCATAAAGGCCCGGCTCGACCTGCGCCGGGGTGCAGAATTCAAAATCGTCAAAGACCAGATGTTCATACATATCGTCGCTCATCACCCAGACATGGGGATGGCGCATCAAAACATCCGTCAGACCTTTTAGTTCATCGTGCGAATAG
>JAHRVD010000274.1 GCA_019090845.1 Marinosulfonomonas sp. | reverse complement strand
GCGGGGAAAGTTCCGACGACGGAAACCATATCACTTGCCATCGCATCGGTTTGGTAAACGATACCCATCGCCGCTTCGCCCAACGACACCAAAGCCAGCGTGGCGCGGGAATTGTCGGTTTGCACGACCTGCTGATTAACGGACTTCCAAAGCCCAAGGGATTTCAGGGAAGCCTTGCCATAGATGCCCGCAGGAACCGCATCGACCAGTGCCATCGCAAGCCGATCTTTCCCAAGAATGCCCGCAAGGTCCATTTCAGGTTCAATCGTAATAGGTTTGGCGTTCTGGCCATGGGCAATCAAAACAAGAGAGTTTTCCAGCAAATTGATATGGCTGGCAGGATCAATCAGATTTTTGTCCCGAAGCCGGTCCATCCAGTCGGAACTAGCCGAAATAAAAATATTCGCCGGTGCGCCGAATTCGATCTGGCGGGCCAAAGCAGAAGATCCAGCGAATGAGATAGAAACATGGTGCCCGGTCATTTGGCTGAAATCGGCTGAAATTTCATCAAGAACATTTTTTAAGCTGGCCGCAGCAAATACCGTAATTTCATCTGCCCGAGCTGCGCCAGCCAGAAAAAACATGGCGATCAAGATGCTGGCCGCAACTTTCGAAAGGCAAAGGCGGGCAAACAAAAATAGCATGATAGCGACCGCCAAATTTCGATATATTTCACCAGAAATATCGTGGATTGCCAGCAGTGTGGCAAGGGTTATCTATTGGCGGAAGTTTCCCGCAGGATCGTCCGAAGAACGGATAAGTGCTGGGCACCTGACTTCCAAGAACCGCTTTTTACATTCCGTCCAGTCGGGGGTGGGCAATATCGGGCCTGCGATCCAACTGGTCAGGCACGCGGCGAATTTGAAATGTCGTGATCCTGATGGGGCGCCACAGGTCGATATTCTTCAACGACGGTGGCCCAACATTTTATGATCCCGTTAGAAAATTCGTCGATCTGGCTGGTCGTTTTGGGAAAAGAGGAAAATGAAAGACGCAGGATTAGTTCGTCACGCCAGATCGCCTCTTTTACAAACCAGCGCCCATCACTTTGCAGTTTATCTACCACCGACTGGGTCATATTGTTGGGTGAACTCCCCGGGGTTTCGAACACCAGAGAAAGTTGATTCAGCGTAACCTGATGCAATATCCGGATACCGGGAATGCCACGAAGGCGGTCAGCTAGCCGGGCCGCATTGTCGCTGTTTTGCTCCACTATATTTGCAACGCCATCGCGCCCCATAGCCTGAAGAATGGCCCAGACCGTGAATCCCCGGGCACGTCGGGATATTTCCGGAACAAAATACGTCGGATTTCGACCATCTTGCTCAGTTTCATTTAGATATCCTGCGGTTGTCGCCATCGCTCGGCAATGTGCGGCTTTGTTTTTGACAAAGGCGAAACCGGAATCGTAGGGAACTTGCAGCCATTTATGGCCATCAACGGCCCAGGAATCCGCATTTTCGGCGCCTGTGCAGAGGTGCGATAGCTTGGGTGATGCCTTGGCCCAAAGCCCAAAAGCACCGTCAATATGCAGCCATGCACCATGTGATGATGCCAATTCTGAAATGGTTTCAAAATCGTCACACGCACCGGTATGTATGTGCCCCGCCTGAGCCACGATGATGGCAGGATTTTCGTTGACGGCCAATTTTTTTGCTAAATCTAACGGGTCCATGCGGCCTTCCCGGTCGGCTTGGATCATGATCAGGCGCTCTCGTCCAAACCCAAGATAGCGTAGAGCAGCAAAAATCGCAGAATGCGCTTCGTCACTGACAAAGACGCAAATTTCCGGCGCGCCAAATTGTCCTTGCTCCTCAAGGTTCCAACCTTGGCGGGCAAGCATTTCAGATCGGGCTGCGGACAGGCCAATATAACTGGCCATTGTAGCGCCGGTTGTGAATGCCACAGAGGCCTCGGTTGGCAAGCCCAGTAGATTAATCAAATATTTTCCGGCAACTTCCTCGGCGATCGCCGCTGACGGAGCCGTTTGATAAATCGCCGAGTTTTGTCCCCATGCCGACGTCAGCCAGTCGGCGGCGATGCCAACCGGATTGGAGGCACCCATCACCCACCCATAAAATGCGTCTCCGGTTGATCCCACAAGGCCAGCCTCGGCTGCATTGGCCAATTGCGTGAGCACCTCTTTGTCTGGTCGCCCGGTTTTGGGCAATCCGGTATCAAACAATGCGCGAAGTTCGCTTGCAGAGGCCAATGGATAGGGTGAGTCCTTGTTAACGCGGTCCCGGTAGCCCAATGCGCGCTGAGCGGCTTGTTTCAGTATGGTATGATCCGTCACTGTGATGGCCCTGATAATGATGCTGAAATTTGAACCAACCACATGCACGGGGATCGGTCCGGGGCGTTGCCGCATTAAAACTTAACGTGGGTGCAGCCAGGTTGGCAGAAAACCATAAGCGTCGGGATTTTTTGACTGATCGAACACGACAGAGTTTTCCACCAGCATCTTTTGCAGGCTTCCGTCATTGAAAGCGTCAAATGCCTCTGTGCAGCCACCGATATGTTGACCACCGACAAATATCTGCGGGATAGTCGGCGAGCCGATCTGTTCAAGCAGGGCGGCGCGAATATCGCCACCAAGGCCATCTTTCTGGTAGGCAATTGAATCCAGGTCAATCGAACTGAACGGGATGCCAACATCGGCAAACATTTTGCGAACAGACCAGCAGAATTCGCACCATTCCAACGCAAACATGACGACCGGAGCTTTGGGATTGTTGATGGTTTCGTTCACAAAATTCAACGCTTCGGTTTTCGCTGCAACTGGCGCGGCTGCCGGTGCGCCCGCTGGCGCGGCGACATCAAAACGAAAACGGGGGGTAGAGTGTGAAACCGCGACCTCTTCATCATTCATTTCCGCGGCGACACCGTCAAACAGTGCTGTGCTGAGGTAACGCTCACCAGTGTCTGGCAGCATGCAAAGGATGCTGGAACCTTCCGGCGCGGTTTCAGCGACGCTTAGGGCAGCTGCAAATGTTGCACCAGCGGTGATACCGCAAAATATTCCCTCTTTCTGGGCAAGTTCTTTGGCCAGCCGAAGCGAGTCAGCCCCATCCACGCCAAGGATCTTATCCACCAGCCGCTGTTCCAACACGTCCCCGGCCAGTTTTGGGATGAAGTCAGGCGACCACCCTTGCATCAAATGCGGGCGAAAGCTTGGGTGGCTTGCGGCAGGTAAACCGTCATCCATGAATTGCTGCACAACACCCGAGCCAAGTATGGCAGAGTTGTTTGGCTCACAGGCAACAATCGTTGTGTTCGGGCTTTCGGCTTTCAAAACCCGAGCCACGCCCTTTAGTGTGCCACCGGTCCCGAACCCGCTGACCCAATAGTCCAAACCGCGCTCTTTGAAATCGTTCAGTATCTCGCGCGCTGTTGTGTGCGAATGTGTGTCGGGGTTGGCCGGGTTTTCAAATTGGCGGGGCAAGAACCAGCCGTGTTTGTCTGCCAACTCCATGGCCTTGGCGAGCATGCCAGTGCCTTTCTCGGCAGCCGGGGTCAGGATGACCTTCGCCCCCAGAAACCGCATCATCTTTCGCCGTTCGACGCTGAAATTTTCGGCCATTGTAATGACCAAAGGATAGCCTTTTTGCGCGCAGACCATTGCCAGCGCGATGCCGGTGTTGCCGCTGGTGGCTTCTACAACCGTTTGTCCGGGTTTAAGAGAGCCATCCTTTTCAGCCGTTTGGATAACCCCAAGTGCCAGGCGGTCCTTGACTGATGCCATCGGATTGAAAGCTTCAATTTTCGCGTAGATATCTACGTGCGGTGGAGCAAGCTTGTTAATCTTGACCACTGGCGTATTGCCAATAGTTTCCAGAATATTGTTGTAGAGCGGAGCCATTTCATTTCCTCCCATGGCGAGAGTTGTTTCGATTTTCTAAAATCAAAATGCCCGGATATCGTGATCCAACTGTCATCTATGGTCCCGCTTGCGCGTGAAATTACCGTCAAATGCGGGTTTTTCCAAATATTTTGCGGGAACAGCCCCTTTTTGGCAGATATAGTGGGTTTACCGAAGAATGTTGCAATGGCAATCTTTGGCCGCGAACGGGGAACACGATGCCTGATATCAGTATCAAATTATTTGGCGCTCTTAGCGTAAGTGACGCAAATGGTGTGCCGATCGCGATTTCGGGCAATAAACAGCAGGCGCTGTTGGCATATTTGGCGATGAATATTGACAGCCCGCCTTCACGTGATCGGGTGATGGCGATGTTATGGGGCGATCGGTTCACCGATCAGGCAAGGCAAAGCCTGCGCCAGGGGCTCTCAAAATTGCGTCAGGCAATCGACCCGGAAAAAAAAGGTGTGATCCGTGCCGATCAAGACAGGTTGGGATTGAATGGCGAACTTGTGGATGTAGACCTGTCCGAATTCCAGAAGTTGGCACAAAAGAATACGCCACAAGCAGATGCGCTGGCGATAGGATTGTTTCAGAGCAACCTGCTGGATGGGCTTTATGTGCGTGAAGCCACATTTGAAGATTGGTTCAGGACGGAACGGAGCCGAATTTCACAGACCGCTTTCCCGGTGTTTGAACGCCTTGCCGCGCATTATTTGAAAACTTCGGAACAGGCCAAATCTCAGGCAATCGCACTGCAACTTATCGAAATAGAGACTCTGCGGGAAAGTTCGCACAGGTTGTTGATGCGCATTCTGGCACAAAGTGGCCAACGTGCAGCTGCAATAAAGCAATACAACACTTGTGCGGAAATTCTGAAACGCGAACTGAATGTCGATCCGGACCCGGAAACCCAACAGTTGTTGGAAAACATAAAATCGCCGACGCCTCTGCCGATAAAAGACGCGGACTCGAGCCCACCCCTAAAACCTGATGCAATCCCTGCTGTGGCAGCAAATGGGGCGGTTTCAAGCAAAGTCACAATTACCGTCCTGCCATTTAGCATTGTTGGCGCAGATCCGGACCTTGAACCATTTGCGGAAGGTTTGACAGAAGACACAACAGCCGCGTTGACCAAATTCCGCTGGTTTGATGTTATCGTGCGCCTGCCAGTGGAAACCGGCCCGGTGACAACGCCGATTCTGCGGCAATTGGCAACTGATCACCACGTTCGGTATTCTGTCGAAGGCAGCGTTCGCCTGCTTGGTAAAAAGCTTAGAATTACAACCCAGTTGGTCGATCTTGAGAGCGGAAAGTATATTTCTGTTAATCGGCTGGACGGCGACGCGACGGAAATTTTTCAACTTTTGGATGAGCTTTCTGAAACTATGGCGGCCTCGGTCGAAAGTGAATTGGTGGCCTATGAAGGCGACAAGGCCCGGTCGCTGAACAGCGATGCGATGGGGGCGTGGGATGTCTACCATCTGGGGCTTGCGGCGCAGTATGAATTCAGCGCCCAAGGCAATGCCCGCGCGCAATCGTTGTTTCGGCGGGCTATAGCGCTTGATCCGATGTTTGCGGCTGCCTATGCGCGTCTGTCTTACGCGCTGGTTCTTAGTGCAATTTATTTTGAAGCTGATCAGAATTCGGGCCTGTTGGAAGATGCTCAGGAACTGGCCCGTAAGGCGACGCGGCTTGACGATCAAGATGCGGTCGCGCGTTTTGCCTACGGTCGGGTTTATCTGGCCAAGGGCGAGTATCAGCGCTCGATCACAGAGATGGAGCATGCCATTTTGTTAAATCCAAGCTTGGCTCAGGCACATTGCGGTTTGGGGGATTCATTGGCGTATCTTGGCCGCGCAACGGAAGCGATCCCGAGCTTTGAAGAAGCCACCCGTCTTAGTCCGCATGACCCACATCGCTGGGCGTTTTCCATGTATGCAGCGATTGCCAACATTTTTAATGGTGATTACGATCGTGCGGAAAATTGGGCGCGTTCGTCCGTTAGTGTGCCAAATTCTCATTTTTGGGCCAATGCGGCCCTTGTCTCGGCTCTTGGGCATTTGGGGCGAAAGGACGAAGCAATTTCAGCCTCAAAAGATCTGTTTGCCCTAAAGCCAGAGTTTAGCCGGGCTTATGCACGTGACCGCCTGTTTTATCTTCGCGATAAGGCGCAGGTTGACCGGTATATTGAGGGTTTGGAAAAAGCAGGTGTGGCTTAGTCAACGTGGAGCGGTAATTTCGGGGCACCGGCAAAACCGATGCCCCAAAGATCTGGATAAATTTACATCAGCATTTGGCCGCCGTTGTCCAAAAATCCAAGGATATGGCCCGCTCCGGCGATTTCGGCACCTTCGATCAGGTCGTCTGCGGTAACGCCCTTGGCGTCTGCACAAGCCTTGCAGACCCAAAGTATGCCCCCATTTCCGATATACCCCTGCACGAGGTCTTCCAGGGGTGCGAAACCTTCGGCCCGAACACCTTCATTGCCACCCTTGGTTGCTGTGTAGATGGCACCGTGAGTCAAAAACATCGCAGTTTGGCCGTCGCGCGCTGCCGAGGCACCGCCAACAATAAACGGAACGCTTGCTTTGGCGGTGTCGTCTTTGCCGAACGAGTTGTTTATCAGAATATCAGTCATTTGGTTTCCTTATTTGAATTTGGTTTTTTTGGCGTCGTAGTTGACCGTGCCGTTATCGACCGATTGCGTCAGCGCAGTGTAAGATGAACGGGTTTTGCGCGTTACCAATTCGTAAAATCGATGTATTTGATCGTGATTTTCGTGAACATAAATGCTGTCAGCTCACAAATGGTCCGGCTGGTCTTTGTTCGTCGAGCTCACCGAAATATCACTTGATCTGTTGCACCAGCCTGTCCACGACGATTTGCACTTCTTCCAGCGTATTTTGATGGCCCAGACTAAATCGGATTGCACCCATTCCGATATGCATTGGCGTGCGCATTGCGATCAAAACCGGCGACATGTCTACACATCCTGCATGGCAGGCCGATCCGGTGGCGGCGGCTACATTGCCAAGCGCTGCCAACAAATCGGCCCCAACCCGGTTAACGAACGACACATTCAGCGTGTTGGGCACACAGTGTTCAGCATTGCCGTTTCGATATATCTGCTCGCCGAATGCCGCTTTTAGATATGTCCAGAACTGGTCGCGCAGATCGCGCACTTGATTGTAATGTCGATAGTCGGCGACATCGCATGCCGCCCCGAAGCCACCTGTAAGAAGCGCGCTTTCAGTTCCTGCACGCAGACCGTTTTCGTGGCCCGCGCCGTGGTTATGGGGCCCTAGCTTGGTGCCGCGCCGTACATAAAGCGCACCGATGCCCTTTGGCCCATACATTTTATGCCCGGCCAATGATAACATGTCGACGCCAAGTTCATCCACATTGGTGTTGATTTTGCCAGCCGACTGGGCCGCGTCGGTATGAAATGCGATACCCTGCGCTCGGGCAATATTCGCGATTTCAGCGATCGGTTGAACCGTGCCGACTTCGTTGTTGGCATGCATGATGGTGATCAGGATCGTTTCTGGCCGAATTGCTTTTGCTACTGCGCCCGGATCGACTCTGCCGGTTTTATCAACGGGCAAAATCGAAACCTGGCCACCTTGCTGTTTCACAAACCGAAGTGCCGTGCGGATAGCATCGTGTTCGATCGCGCTTGTGATGATATGATTTCCCTTGTGGGCCGGATGATAATAAGTACCCTTAATCGCCATGTTATTGGCTTCGGTGCCGCCGCTGGTGAAATAGACTTCATCACTGTTGCAACCCAAGAAATTGGCCACTTTTGAACGCGCACTTTCCAAAGTAGCTTTGGCCCCGACAGAAGCCCAATGGCCACTGGAGGGATTGCCGTAGTTGTTGTCGATTAAGCCGTGCATCATATGGGCCGCTTTCAGTGCCAGTGGCGTGCTGGCATTGTGGTCAAGATAAATACCGGGATGGTTTGCTTGGATATGACCTGATTGCATCATACCCGGGCCCCACCAAAAATGGACGTTTTGATCAGGCTGCGATCGCCGAACAGGAACTGATAGATGATGCCGGGGATGCACAGATGGGTAATGCTGACCAGCGCACCGACAAAAACGAACATTGCCCCAAGAATGTATCCAGCCAAGTCGTAGCCGCTATGAAACAACAGTGCCATGACAACAAACCAAACGGCCGCAATACCACATGCAAAGCGGGTGGGTGCTGTGTTGTGTGGCAAAGCAATCGTGCCAACTTGGCTGCGAATGAACCTGTTAAAAATATAGTCAAATGGATGGCGGGGCCGCGTCGCGCCAAGAAGCGCAACCGGAACCATCAACCAAAGCGTCGTTGTGCACGCAAATGCAGTGGCCAGCGCTGCAATTGCGGTGCAAAGCGAAAATGTTAAACGCGTCCAGGGCACCATTTTTGCGAAATCAGCTCCGCCGGATATTTCAATGCCGCGTACCTTAAGGCGGGCATGGAGTTTTTCTGTTTTGATATCAGACATTTGATCTTCCTCGTATGAATAATTGACAAGGTAAAAATCGCTGAATGGTGTCAAAGGGCTGTCAAACCGGGAAGAGTTTGAATGTCAAAAAACCGTCAGCCTGCGCAATTTCAGTGGTATTTTGATCGCTTCAGGTGATGTCTAAAAGCAATCAGTGTTTGAGGTATTCCGGTCAAACAAACCCGGATTTGTCACGCTTTGGGATTTTGCACCTAAATTGGTCGCCTGAATAGAAGGTTGTTTTCTGCTTAGATTCCAGCGATAGCACATGTTCACTTCAAGCGTTTTTGTGCATGAGCAAGCCAGACCGTGCGACCCAATCGTCAATGAATGAAGGCAGATAAATTGCATAAGACTTCAGAATCCAAAGGACGCGGGGCGGTCCAAGATATAGTCGGCGCCATTTCATCGCGTCGATCAATTCGGGCCTTTCTGCCAGATCAGGTTCCACAAAAGCAGATTGAGGAAATCCTGTCGATTGCTTCGCGCGCGCCAAGTGGCACCAATACGCAGCCCTGGAAGGTCTATGTTGTCAGTGGTGATGCCCGGCTAGCGCTTAGCCAGGAAATCCTGACTGCGTTTATGAATGACGAAGATCACCAGTTCGAATTCAAATACTACCCGGATGAAATTGGCGAACCGTATCTGGCGCGCCGGCGTGCGAACGGTTGGGGGCTTTATGGCACTATCGGTATCGTCAAAGGAGATCGCGCCAAAATGAAGGTGCAGCATGGGCGGAACTACAAGTTTTTTGATGCGCCGACTGGCCTGATATTCACGATTGATCGCCACCTCGAAATCGGGTCGTGGTTTGATTATGGGATGTTCTTGCAGTCGATCATGCTGGTGGCGCGGTCCTTTGGGCTGGATACCTGTCCGCAGCAGGCCTTTGCGCAGTATCACAAAATTATCCAGCGCAGGCTATCCATTCCCAAAGACGAGATGGTGGTCTGTGGAATGGCGCTTGGTTATGCGGATATGGCAGCGCCGGAAAACAGCTATGTGACCGATCGCGAGCCGGTGGCCGGTTTTGCCAAATTTGTGGATGAGCTTGCCCAATAGGCAGTTGGTGAAAACGGGATCGCAGGTGGATGATGCACAAAGGCATTATTCCTCTTCACATCCGACTGAAAACACCCTAATACGCGGCTGTTCAGGTTGCCACGAAGATTCGCGGCGGCACGAATGATTCGTCCAAGACGGTCGGTGGCATTTGTCATAATTCCGACCTGAGGCGGGAATTGAACAACGAATTCTTGGGGTTACCCAAGGGCGAGATTGCGAAGGACCCGTAAGGACCCGATTGTCGGGCACTTGTCCCGGCAAAATACG
>JAHRVD010000273.1 GCA_019090845.1 Marinosulfonomonas sp. | reverse complement strand
TGTCTTTGTAGGCCAGCAGCAGCAGCCCCGCCGCCGTGCAATAAAGCGGACGCATAACACCGACCGGTGTGACGTAACGCACGGCCTTCGGACTTTCGAGCACGTCTGTATAGACGATGTTGTCGTTGGACTCATCCAGCGTGGCATATAGCACCGTCTCGCTAGTGAAGGCGCCCAGATCCTCCATGACATGGCGGATCATCGTGCCGAACTTATAATTTGTCAGGATTGCCGAGGCAAAATGGTACATTTGCGGGCCAGCAAAGTAGTGGCGTTCTTTATGAATCAGGTAATTCTGCTCGACCAAAGGGCGCAGCAATATCAGAAGACTGCTTTTGGGTGATGAAAGGATCACGCTTAGCTGCGCCAGTGTCAGACCATCCGGTGCATCAGCAAGAGCCGTGAACAAGCCTAACAACCGCTGGATCGAACGGGGGCCATCGTTGGAGGTATTCATTTCAGGCCCGGTCCATTCAATGTTCGACTTGCACTCAACAACTTGTGTACTTGCGATTCGCAAGGCAATTTCGCCATCCTGCTAGAAAAATCGCTCGACTCAAAGCTGTTCATCGGGTCTGCATCCATAATTTTGCCTAGTCGGTTCCGGGATCACGGCGCCGATAAATACCGAATGGATTTACGGCTCAGCTCGCCTGATGGTCAACGACAGAGATGCAGTGTGGCCCCAAAATGCGTTAAAAAACACGAGTATGATGCAATCTGGGGATTCCAAAAATGCAGGGCCGATGATGCCAAAATGCAAATTCAGGATGACGTTTGAGAAATTCACGAGGGGTGGTTTTTATAATTCAGTTGACCTTGAAACATCGATCGTTCAGCATAGTGAACGACATTCGTGTTTTGATTTACGGGGAGGAAATCATGACATTGGACAAAAATACTCAAAAGAAACCCCAGCAGCGGGTTGTGAAATCTGTTGCCCGAACTCTTGAAACGCTGGAGTTTTTTGACGAAGTTCGCCGACCAGTGAACGTCGTCGAGGTTTCTGGTCAGTTGGGATATCCGCAATCCAGTACCTCTGCCTTGCTCAAAAGCATGGTGGCGATGGGTTTTCTGTCTTACGACACCAAGGGACGAACCTATTTCCCGACAGACCGCGTACCGCTGATTGGATCATGGATGAACCCCGCCCTGTTTGGTGAAGGTGCCTTGTTGCGCCTGCTGAACGCCATTTCCGAGCGCAGCAAACAAGTCGTTCTGCTTGGCGCACGCAATGGCGACGACGCACAGTACATTCAGGTCGTGAACCCCAACAAAGCTGTGCCGCACCACATTTCGCTGGGCACCCGGCGTCCATTGGGCACGTCCGGTGTTGGCAGTGCATTGTTAAGCACAATGAGCAGCAGCGAAGTTCAGCGCATGTTCCACCGCATTAACGCATACCGCACTGACGGAGAGCCAGTGGTGGATATCAAAACGGTGCTCGCCTCTATCTCAGCAACGCGGGAAAAAGGATATTTTATGTCCTATGATCGTGTTGTTCAGGGCTCTGGCCTGATCGCGACGTTGTTGCCGCGCGAATGTACCGACCGGCCGTTGGTTGTTGGCATTGGTGCGCCGACTGATGTGATCCGGTCGCGCGAAAATGAACTGGCAGCGATCTTGCAAGAGGAAATCGACCGCTTTTTCGGCAACGAGGCCGCTCCTGCGAAAATCGGCGCTTCTGCGCCGATATCAATTGGAACCGCACGCGACCGAATTGAAACCCCTAAACTTTGGGCAATGACCGGCAGTTAAATTCTGTCGCAAATATTGGCAAGCGCATCCGATTGTGCCATTGGCACGTCTTTTTCTGCCTGCCATTCCAGCACATATGTGATACCCAATTCGTAAGCCCTGAATCGGTTGCCCGGCGTTGCAAAACGCGGTCTAACGTTTCTAACATTTGTTAGATTAAACCCGCTGTGGTCGATAACAATCACCCATCGGAAAAACCATCGCATTGCAGGCGACTGACTGTCGAAACTGCGACATCTCGGCGAAAGGGATAAATATGGATTTCGGTTTCTCCGAAGATCAGGACGCCATCAGAGAGGCCGCGGGGCGGTTACTGGATGAAAACGCAACACTTGTTGGTGCCCATCTGCTGCTTAACGAAAATCCCGACGGTTTTGACGGCGATCTTTGGAGCAAGCTTGCCGAAGGCGGCTGGCTGGGTATCGGCATCCCCGAGGAATATGGAGGCTCTGGCATGGGGGCGGTTGAATTGGCCGTTCTGGCCGAAGAAATCGGGCGCACCCTTGCCTGTATCCCGTTCGCACAGGCAATGTATCTGGTCGCACCTGCCGTGGTGCAACACGGTTCGGACGCACAAAAATCTGCATTGCTGCCCGCAATTGCCAGCGGCAAGAAAATCGTAACCGCCGCACTTAGCGAAAACGGTGGGATTGCACCGGGTGTTATCACGGCAAAAGTATCCGGCGGCCTCATCCAAGGCGTTAAATCGCCGGTTCCCGATGGTGGCAACGCTGATGTTGCGCTGGTTGCTGCTTTGGATGACACCGGCCAACCCGGCCTGTATTTGGTTGATTTGACTGGTCCCGGCGTCGAACGCGAGGCACTTGATGCTACCGATCGCACCCGACCCATGGCGCGCCTGACCTTTGACGGCGCACCCGCCGACGCGCTGACCGGGGCGAATGGCGCCGCGATCAAGAAGCTGGTCGATGGCGCGGCTATACTGGTTGCATTCGAACAAATCGGCCTTGCCGGGCGGGCGTTGGCGGTATCTTCTGATTATGCAAAAGAGCGCAAAGCCTTTGGTCGCCCGATCGGTGGATTTCAGGCGATCAAGCACCGGCTTGCCGATATGTTTGCCAAGATTGAACTGGCCCGCTCGAACGCGTTCTTCGGCGCATGGGCGCTTGCCAGCGATGACGCGCGATTGGCCGAAGCTGCTGCCTGCGCCCGATTAACCGCCCTTGATGCGTGCCAATACGCGGGCGAAGAAACCATTCAAATTCACGGCGGTATCGGCATCACCTGGATTGCCGACCCGCATCTATTTGTGCGGCGCGGCTGGCATCTGAAGGCACTGCTGGGACCTGCCGCAATTTGGCGAGAACGCCTTATTCAAGCTTTGCCGGAAGGAAATAGCTGACATGGATTTCAACGACACGTCCGCAGAGGCCGACTTTCGCGCCAAAGTCCGCGCATGGCTTGATGACAATGCCACATTGCGCGACGGCAGTAAGACCACGCAAGATACCTTTATGGCCCACAACCCGGACCAAGTGGTTCAGGCTGGCAAGTGGCAAAAGCAAAAAGCCGACGCCGGGTGGGCCGGGATAACTTGGCCCAAGGAATATGGCGGCATGGGCGGCACGCCGATGCAACAGGTTGTGTGGAACCAGGAAGAAGGACGCTATCGCGTGCCACCTTTTGCACATCTGGTCGGTGTTGCTCTGGTCGGCCCAACATTGATGGTGCATGGAACCGAAAAGCAAAAAGCCGACATCCTGCCGGGGCTTCTGGCCGGTGACGGCATTTGGTGCCAGTTGTTTTCAGAACCTGCTGCCGGGTCAGATTTGGCCGGCGTTCGCACACGGGCCAAACGCGATGGCGACACTTGGGAAATCACCGGGCAAAAGGTCTGGACGTCTGGCGCTCATTATTCTCAACACGGTCTTTTGTTGGCGCGCACCAACCCGGATGTACCAAAACACAAAGGCATGACCATGTTCATAGTGGACATGAATGACCCGGCAATCGAGGCCCGCCCGATCACTCAGATATCGGGGGCCGAAAGCTTTAACGAAGTCTTTATTGACGGGCTCAAGGTTTCGGATGCCAACCGGGTTGGCGAAGTTGATGGTGGTTGGCGCGTCGCGTTGACCACATTGATGAACGAACGATTGACGCTTTCTGTCGGTCGCGCTGTCGGCGGCGCAAAAACAGAAGAGCTGATCGATCTGGCCAAGCGGGTGCAACTGAACGGTCGCCCGGCAATCGAGGACGGCGAAGTGCGGGCCCGTATCGCAGATTTCACCGCTCGCCAGCGCGGATTGGAATTTACCAGCTACCGGATCATGACCTCGCTTTCGCGCGGGCAGGAACCCGGTGTCGAGGGGTCTATTGGCAAACTGTTGCTTGGGAGATTGCGTCAGGAAATGTCTGGTTTCGCATTGGAACTGATGGGCAGTTCCGCCGCTATCGCTGATACATCAGATGCCGAATCTCTGCGCTGGCGCAACGAATACATGACGGCGCCTGGCAACCGGGTTTCAGGCGGAGCCGATGAAATTCAGCGCAACATCATTGCCGAACGGATACTGGGCATGCCCGTGGATATCAGGGTGGACAAAGATGTGCCGTTTCGTGACCTCTAATCGCTTTGTATGGCCGGGTGCCTGTAAACTGCTCGTGCAGGAAATGATCCTTTTATGACCAGCTTGTTCAAACCAGACGACGTATTTTCGTTCACAGAACTGATGGGCGTTGAGTTTACCATCTGGAAGGAAAATGAGGCCGAACTAAAGGTCGAAGTACTGGGCCACCACCTGAACCGCGCCAATGTTGTGCATGGTGGCGTGGTTGCGGCGATGTTGGATAATGCCGCGACTTTTTGCGCAATCTGGTGCCCTGACCCAGACCGAAAGCGCCAATGCGTAACGCTGTCACTGAATTGCAACTTCATAGGTCAGGCGGGTCTGGGTGATACGCTGATCGCAACCGGCCGGGTCCGGGGTGGCGGGCGCAAGATCAAATTCGTTGACGCCGAGGTGCATAACCAAAATGGTGATCTGATTGGCAAGGGCGAGGCAGTCATCCGCTATCGAACCGGTTCAGAAAACCTTGAGGGCATACCAAAATAGCCAGACATCAAATGAATTCATATTTTTCAGGGAGGAAATACAATGACCAATCCAATGACACTTGAAGATCGCGTCATCATCGTCACCGGCGCCGGCCAGGGCATTGGCCGCGGCGTGGCACAATTTGCCGCCGACATGGGCGCCAAAGTGGTGGCCACTGACTGGAACGCTGATACCGTAAATGAAACGGCCGAAATGATTGGCGCCAATTGCGCGGCAATTTCTGGCGATGTGGCCGACCCGGACTTTCCGGACGAGATGGTGAAATTCGCGCTTGATAAGTTTGGCGATATCAACGGCCTCGTAAACAATGCCGGTATTGTCCGCGCCGCAATGATTCACAAGATGGACCGCGCCACCTGGCAGCAGGTGATCGACGTGAACCTGACAGGTGTCTTTGCCTGCCTTCAGGCGGTTGGCACTTATTATCGTGAGCAGGCCGAGGTGAAAGGCCCCGGCCCCCGCAGGATCGTGAATATCTCATCGGACGCCGGGCGTCGCGGAACGATCGGTCAGATCAACTATGGCGCCGCCAAATCCGGTGTTCTGGGTCTAACGATGTGCGGTGCAAAAGAATGGGGGCGCTATGGCATCAACGTTAACAGCGTCTGTTTTGGCATGGTCGAAACACCGATGACCGAGACGATCCGTTCCGACAAATTCCTTGATAAATACATGTCCCAGATTCCGATGGCCCGGATGAGCGACCCGGAAGAAGTGGCCAAACCTGTCTGCTTCCTGTTGTCCGATGCCGCTTCCTATATCACCGGCCAGCATCTGAGTGTTAACGGCGGTCTGCACATCGGCTTTTAAGGAGGACACAATGACTATCAATACCTTCGAGGGTCCGGGCCCGGATGCCCAGTTTGCAGAAATGCTGGCGGCGGGCGATTTCCGCATCCAGCGCTGTGGCGAGTGCGACGCTTACGTGTTTCACCCCCGCCCGATCTGCCCCCATTGCGGTGCGGCGGCTTTAGCTTGGGTTGAACCCTCGGGGGCGGGCACGGTCTATGCTAAGACCATAGTCCACCGGCGACCCGAAAAGGGCGGCGACTATAATGTCGTTCTTGTCGATCTGGCCGAAGGTGTGCGGATGATGAGCAGGGTCGACGGTGTCGAACCCAGCGGTATCACCACCGGCATGGCGGTTCAGGCGTCCATAGGTGAAGGCATGAACGGCGAACCCGCCGTCATCTTCACCCCCACCGGAGGTGCGCAATGAGTTTACGAGGCAAAGCCGCCATCGTCGGCGCAGCCCTTGCAGGTTGCGGCGAAGCGCATGGGCGCACGTCAATGGATATCACGATCGAGGCCGTCCACGGCGCACTGGCAGATGCGGGCGTCAAGCTGTCCGAGGTCGACGCGATTGCCACATGTCAGCCGCTCGATCTGCTGTCGGGTCTGACCCTGGTGCAAGAGCTGGGGATCGCGCCAAAGTTCACCATGAATAACCGGATGGGTGGTTCATCGTTCCTGTCGCATACGATGTGGGCCGCGATGTTACTGGAAACCGGTTTGGCCGAAACCGTGGTGATCTGCTATGGCAGCAATCAACGCACGGCCTCGGGAAAACTGATGACAGCGATTGGGTTGCCGACCTATGAAGCGCCCTATAAACCGATGTTCCCGCTGTCGTCCTATGCACTGGCCGCGGACCGGCATATGCATCAGTTTGGAACAACGCGCGAACAATTGGCGGATGTCGCTGTGGCTGCACGCGGTTGGGCGCAGAAAAATCCCGAAGCATTTGTGCGCGATCCGCTGACGCGCGAGGATGTGATCGCATCGCGCCTGATCTCTGATCCGCTTCGTGTGCGCGATTGCTGTCTGGTAACGGACGGTGGCGCTGCGCTGGTGATGCGTCGCGCCGAGGTGGCGGTCGATCATCCGCAACCGCCGGTTTACTTTCTTGGCGGCGGCGAAGGCACAACCCATCGCGACATCTCGGAAATGGCTGATCTGACTGTCACCGGCGCTGCGCAATCGGGTGCGGCTGCGATGGCGATGGCGGGCGTCAGTGCCGCCGACATCGACGTGGTCCAGCTTTATGACGCCTTCACCATCAATGTGATCCTGTTTCTTGAAGATCTGGGGTTTTGCAAAAAAGGCGAAGGCGGTGCCTTTGTGCAAGGCGGTCGCATCGCGCCGGGTGGCGAATTGCCAGTGAATACCAATGGAGGCGGGCTAAGCTGCGTGCATCCGGGAATGTATGGCATGTTCACACTGGTCGAGGCCGTGCGCCAGTTGCGCGGTCAGACGGGCGAGCGTCAAATTGAAGGCGCCGAACTGGCGCTGTGTCATGGCAATGGCGGCGTGTTGTCCAGTCAGGTGACCAATATTTTAGGCACTTCTGCGACGCTTTAGCGTGATGTAAACCAGAAAAAACCGGCCCCGCACCTGTCTGGTGCGGGGCTGTTTTGTTTAATACGACTTGGGCAAGCCAAGCGCATGTTCGGCAATAAACGACAATACCAACTGCGGCGTAACCGGTGCAATGCGGAACAGGATCGCCTCGCGCACCAGCCGTTCGACGTGGTATTCCTTGGCATAACCAAATCCGCCAAAGGTTAGCTGCGCGGTTTGTGTGGCTTTGACGGCGGCTTCTGCGGCCAGATATTTGGCGGCGTTGGCCTCGTTTCCACAAGGCTTGCCCGCATC
>JAHRVD010000272.1 GCA_019090845.1 Marinosulfonomonas sp. | reverse complement strand
TGCGGCACGGTTTCGAAATTTCGGGTCAACCCAGACGCTTTTTGCCCGGTTTCAATCATTGCCGACAAAAACTGCAAGCCTGCGAGCAGCCCGTCACCGGTCGTGGAAAAATCGGTCATCACGATGTGGCCCGATTGCTCGCCACCCAGATTGAACCCGCCCAAGCGCATCCGTTCGACCACATAACGGTCGCCAACAGCGGTTCGTTCAAGCTGAATGCCCTGCCCGGCCAAATAACGTTCCAGCCCAAGGTTAGACATCACCGTGGACACCAGCGTGTCGCCGTTCAAACGCCCCAGCTTTTTCCAGCGGGTCGCAAACAGCGCCATGATCTGATCGCCATCGGCCACATGCCCGGTCTCGTCGATAATCATTACGCGATCCGCGTCACCGTCCAGACAAATCCCCACATCTGCGCCATGCGCCACAACCGCCGCCGCCGCAACTTCGGTGCTGGTCGAGCCGCAATTGTCGTTGATGTTGAACCCGTCGGGCGACACACCAATTGGGATCACCTCGGCGCCCAGCTCCCACAGAACCTCTGGCGCGGTGCGATATGCGGCGCCATTGGCGCAGTCGATGACCACCTTTAGCCCATCCAGGCTTTGGCCCGACGCAAGGGTGGATTTGACCCTTTCGTTATAGCGAAACCGGCCATCGTCGATCCGTTTCGCGCGACCAATATTTTGCGCCTGCGCCGGCTCAACGCCCTTGGCCACCAGCCGGTCAATCTCGGCTTCGGCGTCATCAGACAGCTTGAAACCATCCGGGCCAAAGAACTTGATGCCATTGTCATGATGCGGGTTATGGCTGGCTGAAATCATCACGCCCACATCCGCGCGCATCGAGGTGGTCAACATTCCGACCGCCGGGGTCGGCACCGGACCAAGCAGGAACACATCCATCCCGGTTGACGCAAACCCTGCCGTCAGAGCGTTTTCAAACATGTAGCCCGATAGCCGCGTATCCTTGCCAATCACCACCCGGTGCGTGCCGGTGTCTTCTTTGCGAAAATACCGCCCCGCCGCCGCACCAAGGCGCAGCGCGACCTCGGCCGTCATTGGGAATTGGTTCGCCTGCCCGCGCACACCATCCGTGCCAAAAAGCCGTTTTGCCATTGTTACTGCCCTTCACCCGTTACCGCCGACCACATGGTCAGGGCCTGCCGGGTTTCTTTTACATCATGCACGCGGTGAATCTGCACGCCTTGGGCAGCCGCTGCAAGGGTTAGCGCAACCGAACCGGCCAAACGATCGCCAGAATCTGGCGCATCGGTAAGTGCGCCGATGAATTTTTTGCGCGATGCGCCCAGCAAAATCGGGCACCCCAAGGTGTGAAACAGGCTGATATTTCGCAGAAGTGTCAGGTTATGCGCAAGCGTTTTTCCAAAACCGATACCGGGATCGACAACGATATTACTGCGCTGAATTCCAGCCGCCTCGGCTACGCGAATTCGGTCTTCAAGGTAGTCATACACATCCAGCAGAACATCGTCATAAACCGGATTTTCCTGCATCGTTTTTGGGTCACCGGCGGCGTGCATCAGACACACCGAAGCATTGTTTAAATACGCAATATCAATCAGTTGTGGGTCAAAACTAAGGGCAGAAACATCGTTGATGATACGCGCACCGACATCAAAGGCAGCCCGCGCCACGGCAGCCTTGCGGGTGTCAATGGAAATGGGAACACTGGCCGCGCAGCGGATCGCTGTAATGACGGGTACGGTTCGAAGAGTTTCGACATCTGCTGGCACAGGTTCGGCACCCGGCCGGGTGGATTCGCCACCAACATCAATAATATCCGCACCCTGCGCTACCATCTGCGTTGCATGGTCCACCGCCGCGCCGTTTGTCTTGAAATTTCCCCCGTCGCTAAAGCTGTCAGGGGTCACATTCAGGATGCCCATCAGCCGGAGTCGATCCATTGCAAGATCTGCAAATGGCGCCCTTGGCTCGCTCAGCGATGCACGGATATGCTTGGGCAAATCGGTTGCCGGGCAAATCCGGGGCCGGTCGGTACGGCTCAGAACCTCGACATCGCTAAACCAACACCAGCCCCCGGCAAGCTGCAACGCGCCGGGCGGACGGGATAGCCCGATATGGGTCAGGGGACGGAAATATTCGCTCATTCGACGGCTACCGGTATTCGGGCGCAACGTGCAGATCTGTCTGCTCGACCGGCACACTGCGGGATGGAATTTGCAAATCGTCCGGCGCAACCGCCCCGATCACAATCAGTTCGGACCCGCCAACAGCACCGCAGAACCACGACACCAACGCCAAGGTTCCATTCGCATCACACGCAGGTGCATCGCGCGAATCCAGCACAATTTTTGACGGTGCCCAGACCGACATCTGTCCCGCGCGCGCCGCCCAGTCCAGCTCGGTCCGGCTGCGCATTACAACGCAGCGCTTATCCCGTCCGGCCAGCACCCACGCGTTTTGCTCAATCGCCAGCAATTGGATCCGCCGTTGCGCTGCACCAACGGCCGATACCGGTGCCGCAATATCCGC
>JAHRVD010000271.1 GCA_019090845.1 Marinosulfonomonas sp. | reverse complement strand
GGTTTCCATATCGGCAATACGAAATTGCAACGCCTGAAAGCTATCAAGGTTTTTGCCAAACGCCTGACGTTCACCCATATATTGCAGGGCCTTGTCCATCGCAGATTGTGCCCCGCCAAGGGCACAGGCCGCAATATTCAGGCGGCCGCCATCCAGCCCCTCCATTGCGTAAGAAAACCCCTGACCTTCCGAACCCAGCAAATTCGCCGCGGCAACCGCGCAGGCATCAAACTGAACTTGGGCCGTTGGTTGCGCTTTCCAGCCCATTTTCTGCTCCGGCGCGCCAAACGACAGGCCATCGGCGTCATTTTCAACAACCAGCGTCGAAATGCCCTTGGGGCCGTCATCGCCGGTCCGGCACATCACAACGTAGACATCGGAATACCCGCCGCCTGAAATAAACGCCTTGTTACCGGTCAGGACATACCCGTCATTGGTTCGCACGGCGCGAGCCTTAAGTGCAGCAGCGTCCGATCCGGCGCCGGGTTCTGTCAGGCAGTAGGACGCAACCGCATCCAGCGAAATCAGCCGTTCCAACACCGCTTCGCGCAACGCGTCAGTGCCATATTTTGCCACCATATTCGTGCACATATTGTGGATCGAGATGAAAGACGCAACCGAGGGGCAGGCAGCGGACAGCGCCTCAAACACCAAAGTCGCATCAAGACGCGACAGGCCGGTTCCGCCATGTTCCTCGCCGACGTAAAGACCACCAAAACCCAGCTCGCCCGCCGCTTTCAGAACATCGCGCGGGATCGTGCCCTGCTTTTCCCATTCATACGCAAAAGGCGCGATGGCCTCCTGACCAAAAGAATAGGCCGTGTCAAAGAACAGTTCCTGTTCCTGTGAAAGCGAAAATTCCATGACTCATTCTTTCCACTGAGACGGCGCTTTAGGCGCGAACCCAAAGCCAAAAAATCAACACCATCAATACCTTTCCTATCCGCGATAGGGAACAACAAGCGGGTCACTTTTTTCGATTTCGGTAACTGCCGCTACGTCGCCTAACGGTGGAATATAGAGGCCAGACCATATTACCGCAATCGCGCGCCGCCGTCGTTGGCTTCGCAATACTGAAATTTCGCTCAAGCTTGCCCGGAATCCATACCAAACGACGAAACCTGCTTTTGGATGCGGGTCACGAAGGACCGAAACGGGGCGGTGGTCTGAATTGACTGACGCAATGTTAAACCGGTCTGTATCGTCCACTTGTAATGCGGGAATGGCAGTGCGCGCAGCCCGTTCCCCAGATTTGGATGCAGGAACGGCGCTGGAAGGCTGGTTATGAAATTTTGTTGTAAAACCAAATCAAGCGCGATGCTAAGCGATCCGGTCGAGACTGAAAATCGTGGTGGATCTTCACCCGTTGAGCGAAAAAACCGGTTGATGGCGCGGGTCCCCTGTTCGTCGTAACTCAACCGCACCCAGCGCCAATCATTCAGATCGGCCGTTGCCGGGTCTTTGATCTTGAAAAGGGGATGATTTTTGGCGGCCACAAGCACATTGGATTGCGTGTAAAGTGGAATTTCTTCCATCCCCTCGGAAATTCCATGGCCACCTTCATCAAGGCCGCCCACATAAACACTAATCTCACCGCTTTTCAGCGCTGGCAGCATCTCGGTTCCGACTCCGGTCCGCACTGAAACTTCGACGTTGGGGTATAACTCGGATACTTCTGCAAGAACCTTGGGCAGAAAAATCGCGGCGAATGTTGGGCCGGCACCAATTCTTAGTTTGCCCCGCGCACCTTGACGTGAAGCATTAAGATCTGCCAGCGACGCATCCCATTCAATTTCAATTGTCCGTGCCCTGCTAAAAAATGTTTTGCCAGCATCAGTCAATGCAACACCGCGCGTCGAGCGATCAAACAAAGTAACACCCAAATGGGTTTCAAGCAGGCGAATGGATTTCGTGAGCGCGGGCTGGCTAATGCTCAAAAACCTGGCGGCACCCTGCACAGAGCCGACCTCGGCAACGGCCAAAAAATGCTTCAGGCGCCAAATCTGATCCATATATATCCAAAAGTTATATCAATGATGTCCGAAAGTATTAGCGCTTGGACGCAGGTCTGTCCATAGTGCCGCCGCACAGGGAGAATTCATGCGCACAGTTTTCGTTCTATTCGATTCTTTGAATCGGGCTGCTTTGGGGTGTTACGGCGGTGATGCTGTTACGACGCCTAATTTTGACCGCTTTGCAGCGCGCGCGCTGACTATTGACAACCATTATGTCGGCTCTCTGCCTTGCATGCCCGCACGACGCGATATGCACACCGGGCGACTGAACTTCATGCACCGGTCCTGGGGGCCGCTGGAACCGTTTGACAATTCGATGCCCGCCCTGCTTAGCAGCGCGGCAATTTACACCCATTTGATCAGCGATCATTTTCACTATTTTGAAGACGGCGGGGCGACCTATCACAGCCGTTACAATACCTGGGATTTCATCCGCGGGCAGGAATATGACCCTTGGGTAGCCATGGTTGAACCACCGCTGGACCGTTTCAAAAAGACCTATGCCGACGCGCATTACAACCTTGATACCGAACCAAAGCGCCGCCAGCACCAGATCAACCGTGAGACCATCAAACAAGAAGATGACTTTCCCGGTCCGCAGTGTTTTGAGCGCGCATTTGCGTTTCTCGACCAAAACCGGGACGCGGACGATTGGATGTTGCATTTGGAGTGTTTTGATCCGCACGAGCCCTTCGATGCGCCCGAAAAATACAAAGAGGCATACAAGACGGATTATAAGGGGCCGATCCTGGACTGGCCGAAATATGCCCCGGTCAAAGAAAGCCCTGACGAGATTGCTGAAATCCGGGCAAACTACGCCGCTCTTGTGGCCATGTGTGACGCCTATTTTGGCAAGCTTCTGGATTATTTTGACGAATACAATCTGTGGTCGGACACCTGCCTGATCCTGACCACCGATCATGGTTTCCTGCTAAGTGAACATGACTGGTGGGGCAAAAACCTAACACCTTACTACGAAGAAATTTCGCATATTCCGTTGGTCATGCACCACCCGGAATTTGCCGATCACGCTGGGGAACGCTGCTCAGCATTGACCCAAACCGTCGATCTGATGCCAACCTTGCTGGATATCCATGCCCAACCCATCCCAGCCGAAGTCACCGGCAAATCCATCATGGATGTGGTCCGTGGGGCCGATCAGCACGAAGCGCTTATTTTTGGGATGTTTGGCGGACCATTGGGCGTAACGGACGGAACGCACAGCTACTTCCTGTATCCCCACGATCTTTTTAACGAAGAGCTTGGGGAATACACGCTGATGCCCACCCATATGACCGGATTTTTTAGCCCCAAAGAACTGGCCACCGGCGTCGTCAGCCCGCCATTCGATTTCACTAAGGGCCTGAAGCTGATGCGCTATGACGCCCTGAACGAAGCCCGTCGCCCACCGGGGCTGGATGGGACCGAATTCGAACCATTCGGGACGGCCGTCTTCAACAATCTGAATGACCCAAACCAGCTTTGTCCGATACGCGACGAAGCTCTGGAAGCCAAGCTAAAGGCGCAGGCTATTGCCCTTCTGCAACGCCACGACACCCCACCAGAATACTACAGCTGGATGGGGCTGAACTCTACCGAACTCACTTAACCCTAACTAAATCGCAAAACAGGGAGGAAAACATGTTTAGCGAAGTAAAATCAAAACTACCCTCAATTCGGCAAGCCGTCGGGGGCGTCGCCCTTGGCGCAATGATCGCCACCAGCGCAACGATGGCAATGGCCCAGAGCCAGCCAACGATTAAAATCGCGATCAACCAGTCACCATGGCTGGATTCATTCATCGCAATGGTCGACAAATACGAAGACGAAACCGGCAACAAGATTGAGCTGGACGTAACACCATTTGGCGGATTGCTCGAAAAGATCCGCAACTCGGTTCGCGGCGCGTCCGGAACCTTTGATATTGTGAACGTCAATTCGCTTTGGTTGTCAGAGCTTTATTCCGGCGGCTTCCTTGCGCCATTGGGTGATCTGCGCGACGGTTACGCACTGCAAGACGGCGTGCTGGATTATGGTTCGACCGTTAGCTGGAACGCCGATGCGGGCACATTCACAGCAGATGGCACCCTGATGGGCGTGCCGCTGAACGGCAACGTTCAGGTTCTGTATTACAACACTGATGTTTACGAAAAGCTCGGCCTGAAAGAGCCAAACAACTGGGACGAACTGGCCGCCAATGCCAAAGCAATTCAGGCAGATGGCGCGTCATATGGCTTTGTCACCCGGTCTGGCCGCAGTTCGATCGTTTACAACTTTACCCCATATCTGTTCAGCCATGGCGGATCATTTTTCGACATCGAAGCGGACGGTAGCCTTGCTGTCAAAATCAATTCCGCCCAAGGCAAAGCTGCATTGGAAACCTATCTAACGCTTGCACAGTCAGGCCCGCCAAGCCCGGGCGCCACTGAGCAGGGAGAGCTTATCCAGTTGATCTCAACCGGACGCGGCGCACAGGCAATTGCTGTGATCGGCGCATGGGGCGGTCTGGAAAATCCGGAAAAATCCGCAGTCGTAGGCAAAATCAACGCTGCGCTGATCCCGGCTGGTCCGACTGGTGGTCAGGCGACCTCTGCTGGTCACTGGGTTGGTGGTGTTCCAAAGAACATCTCGGCCGAGCGGCAAGAAGCGGCGATGACCTTTCTTGACTGGTTCCAGAGCAAAGAAGTTCAGGTGGCTTACGTCCAAGCAGGCGGCGTGCCCGTGCGCGGCGACCTTGGTAATTCAAGCCTTGCAGGTGACGAGCGTTATCGCTTCATCGACGCATACTCGGCTAACGCTGCGAATGCTGTGATGGGTCTGCCAGTGGCGCAGGCTGCCGAAATTTCAGATACTGTGGCGCTGAACCTAAACCGTGCCGTGATTGGCGAATTGTCCGTGAGCGAAGCACTTAACAGTGCTGCAGATGGGATAGAGACAATCATGAAGCGTGAAGGTTACACTGTGACACGCGGTCCAAACCTTTAAATCGTCTTGCCTGCCCCGCCCGTATGGGACGGGGCAGGCATTCCACAGCGCGAAAGTTATGACAGTGAATACTCCTTCAAAATCCCAGTCGGGCGATACAGCACGCCGCAACAAAAGATGGGTTTTCCTGTCGCTTGCCCCGGTGATTGTTGTATTTCTGGCGCTTTCGGCATTTCCGGTTCTCAACCTGCTTGGCCTTAGCCTTTTCAAGGTTACATGGCAGGACGGATCCGCCATCTACGATTTTGTCGGGATGGAAAATTACAAATACCTGTTTACCGAAGAAGAAATTTACTGGGCAGGCGTGCGCAATACCCTGATCTTTGCGGTCAGCGTTGTCACCGTCCAGATGCTTTTGGGTTTCACTATGGCGCTTGCAGTGATGCGGGCTGGTTCCTTTGGACGCCCGATACTGACCGGCATTTTTCTGCTACCGATTGTCATTCCGCCGATTGTGATTGGCACCATGTGGCGCCTGATTATGGGGCGCGAATTTGGATTGATAAACGGGCTGTTGTCGATGGCAGGCCTACCGACGGTCGACTGGCTCGGCAATCCAGATATCGCGCTTGGCTCGATCATGCTGGTCGATATCTGGCACTGGACGCCGTTCGTCTTTTTGCTGATGCTGGCAGGTCTGGAATCGCTGGATACAGAAGTGCTGGAAGCGGCGCGTCTTGATGTGACGAACTTCTGGCAGGAAATGCGCCATATCGTGGTGCCGATGATGCTGCCGACCATCGTCATCACCGTCGTTTTCCGAATTATCCTGTCTTTCAAGGTCTTTGATGAGGTCTATTTGCTGACCTCCGGGGGACCGGGCACCTCCACCGAAGTGGTGAACTTTTCAATTTATCGGGTCTTCTTCAGTCAGGACAGGGTTGGTGACGGCTCGGCCATGTCGGTGGTTACGTTGTTTGCAGTCGCGCTGATGATCATCGTGGCCAATGGGCTTATCCGGCGCCGTTCCGGCAATAAGGAGGGCGAGGAATGAGTGTGCGGCGACTAAGTGCAGGACGG
>JAHRVD010000270.1 GCA_019090845.1 Marinosulfonomonas sp. | reverse complement strand
GAGGTTGCCTGATGGATCTTTCCGCGATCAATCCGCTTGTCCTGCTTGCCTCGATCATGGTGGCTTCAACGCCGATTGTGCTGGCCGCCATCGGCGAACTTGTCGTCGAAAAGGCCGGGGTTCTGAACCTTGGCGTTGAAGGCATGATGATAACCGGTGCAGTCTGCGGCTTTGTCGCAGCCGTCTTGTCGGGCAGCCCGACCGTCGGGTTTATCGCCGCAGCGATCGGCGGCGCGTTGCTGTCGCTGTTGTTTGGTATTCTGACGCAGTTCCTGCAATCCAATCAGGTGGCCACGGGTCTGGCACTGACGCTGTTTGGTCTGGGGCTGTCGGCACTGGTTGGTCAGGGCTATGTCGGGATAAAAGCGCCACCCACACCGGATATTCACATCCCGCTGCTTGCCGACATTCCGGTGATTGGCCGGATCATTTTTCAACACGACCTGATGGTCTATTTCTCGATCGCGTTGATCGGCGTTGTCTGGGCTGTTCTGAAATACAGCCGCATTGGCCTGATCCTGCGCGCCGTCGGTGAAAACCACGATGCGGCCCATGCCCTGGGCTACAAGGTGGTTCGCATCCGGTTGCTGGCGATCATGTTTGGCGGCGCCTGCGCCGGGCTTGGCGGGGCCTATCTGTCGTTGATCCGGGTGCCCCAATGGACCGAGGGTATGACCGCCGGGGCTGGCTGGATTGCCCTTGCAATCGTGGTCTTTGCCAGCTGGCGACCATGGGGCGTTTTACTGGGTGCCTATCTTTTTGGCGGCGTGACGGTATTGCAGTTAAATCTTCAGGCCGCTGGGATCGCTATCCCGGTCGAATACTTGTCCATGTCGCCCTATCTGATAACAATTATTGTGCTTGTTATCATGTCATCCAATCGCAACCGGGCCGCCTTGGGCGCACCCGCTGCCTTGGGCCGAAGTTTCCACGCCTCCAGCTAGAGGCTTTGCTGTCAAACCCGGGCAAAAAGCCCGATCCAACTATGGGAGAATCCAATGAAAATTACATCCATTCTAACCGGGGCCGCGCTTGCCCTTGGCCTTGCCGGGGGCGCATTTGCCCAAGACAAAACCAAAGTCGGCTTTGTCTTTGTCGGCCCTGTCGGTGACGGCGGCTGGACCTATGAACACAATCAGGGCCGTTTGGCGGTCGAGGCCGAATTTGGCGACAAGGTTGAAACGGTGTTTCAGGAAAGTGTGCCCGAAGGTGCCGACGCCGAACGGGTGATGACCCAGATGGCGCTTGGCGGTGCCGATCTGATTTTCACCACCTCCTTTGGATATATGGACCCGACGCTGGCTGTCGCCGCGAAATTCCCGAATGTTAAGTTCGAGCACGCGACCGGTTACAAACGCTCTGACAACGTATCCACCTATTCGGCGCGCTTTTACGAAGGCCGCGCGGTTCAGGGGCATATTGCCGGCAAAATGACCAAGACCAACAAAGTCGGTTATATCGCCTCTTTCCCGATCCCCGAAGTGATCCGGGGCATCAACAGCGCCTATATTCACGCCAAGCGGGTCAATCCTGATGTCGAATTCAGCGTTGTCTGGGCCTACACATGGTTTGACCCAGCCAAAGAAGCGGACGCAGCCAAGGCGCTGATCGAACAAGGTGCGGACGTGATCCTGCAACACACCGATTCCACAGCACCGCTTGCGGCGGCTGAACAGACCAAAGGTGTGATTGGCTTTGGTCAGGCGTCCGACATGAGCGAATATGCCCCCGCCCCACGTGTATCCTCGATCATTGACAACTGGGCGCCTTACTATTTGGCGCGCACCAAGGCCGTCATGGATGGCACATGGGCAAGCGTTGACACATGGGATGGCATTGGCGCCGGTATGGTGAAAATCGGCGAGATCACGGATGCAGTTCCTGCGGACGTAAAGGCCGAAGCGCTGGCACTAGCTGCCTCAATTGCATCGGGCGATTATCACCCGTTCACCGGCCCGCTGAACAAGCAGGACGGCTCGGCTTGGCTGGCTGCGGGTGAAACCGCGGATGATGGCACGCTGGCAGGAATGAATTTTTACGTCGAAGGTTTGACCGGCGATGTTCCCAACTAAGCCAGACTGAACACTAACGGTCTAAAACAACAAGGCTCGGGTTTTCCCGGGCCTTTTTCTTTGCGCCAACCCGTGCCACTGTGGTGGCCATGAAGAAAAATCTGACAACACCCGACGGCGCTGCAATTTCAAACACCTGTTTTGGCACCATGCAATTTGGCGGCAACGCCGATGAAACTGCATCGCGTCAAATGTATGATGCCTGCCGCGAAGCCAGCATCAACTTTTTTGATACGGCCTTTGTCTATAACAAAGGCAACTCCGAAACCTTGCTGGGCAAGTTCGCAGCCGACGAACGGGATGCGGTGTTTGTTGCTACCAAATGTGCGTTCGGTGGTGGTGCGGGCAAAGAAAACATACACGCGCAGTTTGATGAAAGCCGAAAAAGGCTGGGCATGGATTTTGTAGACCTGCTCTATATCCACAGATGGAACACGGATACCGCACTGGAGGAGACGTTTGAAACGCTCGCCGGGCTGGTCGAGACCGGTAAGACACGGTTCATCGGTGTCTCAAATTTTGCGGCGTGGCAGGTCATGAAGGCCCAACGTTGCGCTGCGAGTTTTGGCATTGAAATTGCAATGCTGCAGCCGATGTACAATCTGGTCAAACGACAGGCCGAAGTTGAAATTCTGCCCATGGCACTTTCAGAAGGGTTCGCTGTATGCCCCTATTCGCCATTGGGCGGTGGGCTTTTGACGGGAAAATATGCGCGGGGTGACACCGGACGTTTGTCGTCCAATAAACACTATGCCTCCCGGTATCGCGACGACTGGATGCACAAAACTGCGGCGCAACTGGCCGATCTGGCTTTGGACATTGGCGTCAGCGCTGCGACACTCGCTGTTGCGTGGGTAGCCAGAAACCCTGCTGTGACGGCGCCAATTATCAGCGCCCGTTCGCTTGAACAGTTGCGCCCATCACTTGATGCTGCGTCCTATGATTTGAATGATAAAACTTACCAGAAAATGTCCGCGCTTTCGATAACACCGCAGCCGGCCACTGACCGCAGCGAAACGACCTAGCCGGAATTGGCGCGAAATATATCAGGCGGACCTAAACGTGCTCGGGCAGATATTCGACCCCGGTTACTGACTTGTATTTGGCCGCCGGATAAGCATCGGGTTGACGTTTCAGCAATGGAAAACGCCGCACCATATTGTCACGCAAGGATTCATCCAGTGCGGCAAGGTTCTTGGTTGTGGGAAGGAAACTTTCCGAAAACAGGCCGTCAGCGCTGAATATTTGATGCGTGTCAAACACGAGCGTGAAATAGGTAACAACTTCGGCCGACCTGTCGACATAGGCGGCATCGCTAGCTTCCGCGAATTCGAGCGCTTCCAATAGACAACAGGCTGTTTTCTCTTCGCCCAACAGGCGATACCCGGGAACCAACACGCGGTGATCTGCGGCGACACACACATCTTTTTGCGGCATCATCGGACCCACTGCGCGCGGTTTGAAACGAACTGGCGCAAGGTCAGGGTTTATCACGATGTCAGCCAGCGACACCTCGCGCTTCCAAATCATGCGAACAGGCTGCAGGCCGTTGTCGCGCGTAACAATCAAATCACCGGCCCGAACCATTTCTATCCGGCGCGGACCACAAGGTGTTCTAACATTTGCCCCAAGAACGATTCCGCCGGGAAAATTCATCGACGGTTTATTCGCGTCCTCGATCTTCTTTAAATATGACATGCGCCACCCTCAAAAAGGACTGCGCCCCCTTCCACACATCTGTTCTGATTAAGAATTGTGTCGGAAGTTGGGACAGTCCCCCCTATTTTCCCTAGAAATGTTGACGATTTCGCTAATATCCGTTCCAAAACCAACACAGAGTTGCTTTTGTATCCATATGAAATATGGGGCTTCCGAAAAATGGCGGCGAAAAAATTGAACCTTCCTGACACCGCCAGTGTTGCGCACCCTGGGGCAGACGGGCGTTTGCATGCGCCCTCGGCCAACCGAAATGCGCCAGTGATTCGCAAAACAATCCTTGAGCATGCAGGCATTAGCGGCACCGCGCTTGAAATCGCCAGTGGCACAGGTGAACACGTGACAATGCTCGCACAAGCGCTGCCGGGCTTCAGTTGGCAACCAACGGATATCGATAGCGACAGGATAATGAGCATCGCCAACTGGATCCGCCATAGTGAGTGCAAAAATATACTGTCACCGGCCATTCTCGACGCAACCCGCGCAGGTTGGGAGAAAGAGTATTCTGGCTACGACCTTATTCTCATGGTCAACCTTTTGCACCTGATAGACACTGACGGTGCTAGCGTAGTCGTGGAAGGCATCGCAAAATCGCTGGCACCGGGCGGAACGGCGATGATTTACGGCCCGTTTCTGCGTGGCGATGATTTTGCATCCCGTGGCGACGAGGTATTTCACAAAAGCCTCGTGGATCAAAACAGTGCCATTGGCTATAAATCGTTCCAGACAGTGCAGGGATGGCAAGCCTCCAGCGGTCTAATGACAAAGCCTGCAATCACTATGCCCGCCAACAATCTGATGCTGGTTGCACATAAACCAGCGCGGCCCTTAACCTAGCCGTTTAGCCTGATCGCTGCATTACTTGGGTCATAGGGCGAGTCTTCGACCACCGTCGCGTCCCAAAGCTGACCCAGCATTTTCACCTTCAGCGCCTGCCCGGTTTCTGCCACGTCCGGGCGCACATAGCCCATTGCGATCTGCTTGCCGAAAATCACCGAATAGCCACCCGATGTCAGCCGCCCAACCTTTGTGTCGCCATCATAAAGCGCCTCGCGTCCCCACGGGTCTGCATCCTGCGGCCCGTTGATCAACAGCGTCACACATTTTGAGCGGATACCCGTTTTCACCATCGCGTCCTTGCCGTGAAAATCTTTTGAAAGGTCAACAAAACGATCCAACCCGGCCTCCAGCGGCGTCGCGTCCCGGCCCAGTTCAGTCCCAAACGCACGATATGATTTTTCTTGCCGTAGCCAGTTTTGCGCCCTTGCGCCGACCAGCTTCATTTCATGCTTTGCGCCAGCCAATACCAACTGGTCCCACAGGTAATTCTGCATCTCTATCGGATGGTGCAATTCCCACCCCAGTTCGCCGGTGTAGGCCACGCGAATGGCGCGCACCGGGCACATTCCCAGCTCAATTTCGCGCACGGAAAGCCACGGGAACCGCTTGTTTGACAGGGCTGTCTCGACATCCCCGTCACACAGGATTTCTTTGAGAATATCACGAGACTTTGGACCCGCCAAAGCAAAGACACCCCACTGGGCCGTCACATCGTGAATATCAATCCAACCAAAAGCGTCGATTTTGTCGGCAGCCGCTTTCAAAAGAAAATCAGCATCATAGGCAGACCATGCCCCAGCCGACACCAAATAGAATGAATCCTCTGCCAAACGCACGATGGTATATTCTGTGCGGGTCGTTCCGGCGGCAGTCAGCGCGTAAGTCAGGTTGATCCGACCCACACGCGGCAGTTTGTTGCAGGTAAACCAATCCAGAAATTGCGCGGCACCCGGCCCGCGGACCAGATGTTTGGTAAATGCAGTTGCATCTATCAGGCCTGCGGTTTCGCGGATCGCCTGTGCCTCGTCCTTGGCATATTGCCACCACCCGCCGCGTCGAAAACTGCGTGAGTCATGATCATTAAATCCCTCTGGCGCGTAATAATTCGGGCGCTCCCAGCCATTCACCTGACCAAATTGCGCGCCCGCGATCCTTTGTCGATCATAGGCCGGCGAGGTTCGCAGCGGACGGCAGGCAGGACGTTCTTCATCCGGGTGGTGCAATACGAAAACATGGGAATAACATTCTTCGTTTTTGCGGGCGGCATACTCGGTTGTCATCCAATCGCCGT
>JAHRVD010000269.1 GCA_019090845.1 Marinosulfonomonas sp. | reverse complement strand
TTACCAATTAAATTTGCGAATTCTCGGGGCTATTGCCCCCAGGTTTTTTCCAGAACCCGCATCCAGTTTTCGTGGCAAAGCTTGGTCATTAGTGCGTCGTCATACCCATGCTTTGCCATCGCCTGTCTCAGGTTGGGAAGATCGGCCAGGGTTGTTACATCCTTTGGCACAATCGCCCCGTCGTAGTCTGAACCCAGACCGACCCGGTCCTCGCCCAGTTTATCAATCAGATAATCAAGATGCCTTAGCATCTGGCTAAGCGGAACGTCCGCCAGCATACGCCCGTCATCGCGCAGAAAAGCCACCGCGAAGTTCAGCCCGACCATGCCATCGCTGTCGCGAATTGCCGCAAGCTGATCGTCGGTCAGGTTGCGTGCGTGCGGGCAGATTTCATGGGCGTTGGAATGGGTGGCGACCAGCGGTTGGGTGGAATGGCGCGCCACGTCCCAAAAACCTGCGCTATTCAAATGAGACAGGTCAATCATGATACCCAACTCATTGCAGCGCTTCAGCAGCCGCAGACCATGATCGCTTAGCCCCGGTCCGGTATCGGGATCACTGGGATAGCGAAACGGAACGCCATGGCCAAAAATGGTTTCCCGGCTCCAGACCGGCCCGATAGAGCGCAGCCCGGCCTGATATAGAACCTCAAGCGTGTGCAAGTCCGGGTCAATCGCTTCGGCCCCTTCAATGTGAAAAATCGCAGCCATCAGGCCAGCGGCCATGGTTTCACGGATTTGGGCAACGGTGCGACAAACCTTCAGCGCACCACGTTTTTCCAGATCAAACAGGATCGCCGCCTGTGACATCACCACTGGCAACGCGTCTTCCCAGTCTATCGGCTCGGGCAGGGCCAAATCGTAGGCCGGTTTAATCATCTCATCGAATTTGTTTTTCAGACCGGCGGGCGAAGGCACATAGACTGCAAAAAAGCCGCCAGCGAACCCGCCTGCTTTGGCGCGTGGCGCGTCAATAGCGCCACCGGCCCCGGTAACAAAGCTATCGGCGGCAGCAATTCCACCGGCTTTGTAGAGTTTCAAAAGAACATCATTGTGCCCGTCGAAAATGACTGGAGTACGATAATCGGTCAATTGGGTTCCCCACCAAATGTTACGTCACAAGCTTACACCGGATATTTTCATCGGCGAGTCAAAAGATTATGAGATATACTCATGCTAGTATGAGGAATTTGCAGAGGAAAGCTCATGGCGCCCAAATCCTGGCATAGCCTGCCTGAATATCAGGCACTTCGCGCACTATTGCAGAGCGGCACGACCACTGCGGCGGCCGACCGGCTGGGCTTGTCTCAATCCGCAATCAGCAGGTCGATAACCAGCCTAGAGGCGCGCAGCGGTCGGATACTGTTTGAACGCGAGGCCGGGCGATTGCGACCGACAGAAGAGGCGGTGCGCCTGAACCGTCGCCTTGATCCACTGTTTGAAGCGCTGGACAGAATTGATGGCCCCACCGTGCCTGTTCAGGAAACCTTAAGGATCATTGCCCCGCCGAGTTTCGCGCATCGGTTTCTTGTGTCTCATATTACCAGTTTCTTGCGAACCAACCCGCATTTCTTTGTTAGCCTTGAAGTGAACACATCCGACGAAGTTATACGCGGTATTCTGGATGACCGGTTCGATCTGGGCCTGACGGGTGTCGAGTTGCACCGCGATGGCGTCAAGCTGCTGCCCTATCGGGCCTCAAGCGCGGTTTGTGCGATGTCCTTGGATCATCCGCTCGCCAACAAAAAGGTTATCCATCCCGAGGACCTGAGCGAGCAACCCTTTGTGGCGTTCACCTACCGCCATGCTCGTCGAACCCAGCTTGAGAAGATCCTCAAACAGGTCCGCAGCACGCCCCGCATCGTTGCAGAGGTTTCCACGTCTTTTGCCGCCGTCGATCTTGCTAAAGAAGGGCTGGGACTTGCGGTGGTAAACCCATTCCCGGTTTTTCATTATCGTTCACAAGAACTTAAATTTCGGCCCTTTTCGTCACAGATCGAGTACCGCAGCTATTTCGCGATTTCGGATCAGCGACCGCTGCCAAGAGTTGCCCGGGCCTTTGTCCGCCATTTGCGCCTGCATACGCCATCTGATCCGTTTACCAAAAAAGGGTAGTCAGCTGGTTGGAATGTCCTGCCAAATTCCGAAAATGTGCGACAGGTGAACAAGACCCAAAAAAGAACGTTGCAGATCGCAAACACGCCCCGCCAAAGCGGATTTCATTTTGTTGGTGTTGAGAATTCTCCTAGAGTGATCCGATAAAAAAACAGGGAGAATAAAATGAAGATTGCGTATTTCAGGGCTGCTGCCTTGGCGGCCATAAGTTCACTTGTCGTAAACACATCGGCGGGTGCCGAGATTTATAAAGGCGAAACGGCCGGTGCGGGTGGCTCCACCCATGCCATGTTTGTAGCCTTTGCAAATCAGGCACGAAAAGGTGGCGTCGATATTCAGGTCAACGCTGGGCAGACACTGACCAAATCAATGTTGAATTCCGGGCGGGGCGATTTGGCGTTCTACTCTGGCGTGCCAAGCCTTGTCGGCCTGATGAAGGGCGGCAAAGCGATGTATTCGAAGGTCGAAAAAGCCCCGGAATATGCGGGCAACCTTCGCTCGATCATGGGGTTCAAGGCAGGCATGTATCATGTCGTCACCAAGGCCGGGTCCGGGGTCGATGATTGGTCTGACATTGCCGGGCGCAAGGTTTATGTGGGCCCACCTGCCGGATCGGCTTCTGCGACATCGGCCACGATTATTAAGATCATGAGCGGTCTGGAAGCAGGCAAAGATTACACTGCGATCAAACTGTCATGGGGTGAAGGCCTGTCAGCACTGGCAGATGGCAATGTTGATGTGATGGTTCAGCCGGGTGAAGTTGGATCTGCCCAGATACAGCAGTTTGGCCTGTCGGGCGAATTCCGACTGTTGTCGATCACTTCTGACAAATTGCAGAGCGAAGAAATGAAAGGTCTGATGGGCCGCCCGGGGCGCGGGTTAGTAACCTTTCCGGGCAATGTCTACAAAGGTCAATTGACCCAAGGCGACGTCAACGGGTTGGGTTTCTTTCAGTTCGTCGGCACCAATGCGGCCATGTCCGAAGACGTGGTTTATGCCGCGACCAAGGCGTTCTGGGAAAATCTGGATGATGTCCACGCTACAGCGAACTTTCTAAAGGACATCACCCCCGAAACGGCCTTTGTTGCGGTCAACCTGCCTTTGCACAAAGGTGCGTATCGTTACTACAAAGAGGCTGGTTTTGATGTTCCGGAAAGCATAATTCCGGCGCAATAGGCCCGTTTGGACATCAACAAAACAGCGCCCGATCCTAATGGTATCGGGCGCTGTTCGATGTTTTTCGGCTAAAATTTATTAGTTGCCCGGCAATCTTCATAAGGACGATTTCAAATGGCCGCAGCCCTGACATCTGACTGGAAACTAACCAAGGTTTGGGCTGTGGCATTATGGGTTTGCTCGTTTGTCCTTGGGGCGATCGCTGTCTATTCAACCGGCGTTGATCTGATTGATCCCAAATTGCACCGGGCGGGCGCGCTGGTTTTGTCGCTGATTGTGGCATTGGCCGTAGGACGACAGGCTCGCAGGCCCACCCGCTCTGCCGCCGTTAATTCTATTTGGCAGGTCTCGGACGCGATCATACTTGTCGCTGGCCTTTGGGCGATCTGGTCCTTTTATACGGTGCAGGCCCAGTTGGAAGAGGCCCTTTACGACGTCACCAATACCGATGCGATTCCCGCATTGGTCGGGGTTGCGATATTTGTAGAACTTTGCCGCAGGATCTGGGGGCCGGCATTGGCGATCGTTTCCGGCCTTGCAGTGATTTATCTGCTGTTTGGTCAGAATTTGCCCGGCCTGTTGGCCCACGCAGGTTTCACCATTCGCGAGGTTGCAGAATCCCTGTGGTACAACACCAACAAGGGTGTGTTTGGGGCGATCACCAATATCGTTATCAACACGGTTTTCGTCTATATCCTGTTTGGCGCGTTGCTCGAAGGCACTGGGGCGGGCGCGACGCTTTTGAAATTTGCGTTCCTGATTACCCGGCGCACGCGCGGTGGCCCGGCGCATGCGGCGATTGTTGCCTCGAGCCTGTTTGGCACGATGTCGGGCAGCACCGTGGCCAACATCGTGGGCACCGGAACGTTCACCATCCCGATGATAAAGAAACGCGGCTTTCCCCCGGCCTTCGCAGCAGGGGTTGAGGCAACTGCATCGACTGGTGGTCAGATCATGCCGCCGATCATGGGGGCGGCGGCCTTGGTGATGGCCGACATCATTGGGATCAGCTATCTGGTGATAATTACAGCCGCCTTGGTGCCGGCGCTGTTTTACTATTTTTCGCTATTCACATCTGTCACTGTCGAGGCGCGACGCCGCGGGATCGAGGTGCAGCCGTTAGAAATTGAAGACCGCATTACCCGGGTCGATCTGGTCAATTCCATCATGTTCATTGTCCCTATCGGTGTGGTCATTGGCAGTTTGCTGATGGGTTTTTCGACATCACGAGCTGGATTCTACGCGGTCGTTTCGTTGCTGATCCTGTCGGCCTTGAATCCGGAAGTTCGGCGGGAACCACTGCGGGTTTTGAACTCTTTTGTCACCGGCGGGCGCTCTGGCGCGACACTTTTAATCGGTATTGCGGCCATTGGCATAATCGTCGGGTCACTCGATTCCACCGGCCTTGGTCTGAAGCTGGCCAATGTGATCAGCGATCTGCGCGGCGACAGCCTGTTCTCGGCGCTGCTTGTGGCAATGGTCGGCGCGCTGGTGCTGGGCATGGGGATGCCCACATTGCCCGCCTATCTGATTATTGTGCTGGTGATGGGGCCGGCCTTGCAGTGATTTATCTGCTGTTTGGTCAGAATTTGCCCGGCCTGTTGGCCCACGCAGGTTTCACCATTCGCGAGG
>JAHRVD010000012.1 GCA_019090845.1 Marinosulfonomonas sp. | reverse complement strand
GCCTTGATCATGTGACCAGCAATCAGGACGTCATCGACGTCTATCTGGGGCGCTGAATATGTTGGAAGTTGGCAATCTTACCCTGCACTACGGTGGTTCGCAGATCCTGTATGGCATCGACCTGAAAGCCGCGGCTGGCGAAGTTACCTGTGTGATGGGCACAAACGGTGTTGGCAAAACCAGCCTGCTCAAAGCAATCTCGGGTGGTCATCCAAGATCTGGCGGCACGCTAAGCATTGATGGTCACGAAGTTGGCCGGGCGACTTCGCATGAACTGGCGCAGATGGGCGTCGCGATTGTTCCACAGGGGCGGATGATTTTCCCGCTGTTGACGGTGCAGGAAAACCTGGAAATCGGGTTCGCCTGTCTGGCACGCGAAAAGCGGTTTGTGCCGGGCGATATTTTTGAACTGTTCCCTGTGCTAAATGAGATGAAACACCGGCGCGGTGGGGACCTTTCAGGCGGTCAACAGCAACAGCTGGCGATTGCCCGGGCGATGATTATCCAGCCAAAGCTATTGCTGTTGGATGAGCCGACTGAAGGTATTCAGCCCAACATCATCCAGCAGATTGGCAAGGTGATTGAATACCTGCGGGATCAGGGAAATATGGCCATCGTTCTGGTCGAGCAATATTTCGATTTTGCTTTTGATCTTGCCGATCAGATCAGCGTTCTCAATCAGGGCCGGGTTAGCGTCAGCGGCGCCAAGAAAGATCTTAAACGCGCCGATGTTCTGGCCAGCATCAGCGTTGCGGCCGTTTCTGAGGGCTGATCGTTCAGGCGCCCAGCAGCAGGTCCAGCGATGGGGTTTCGGCCAGCAAACGACGGCTATAGGCGTCGCCCGGTCCGGCAAAGAAATCATCCGAATTTTTGGATTCCATCAACTTGCCTGATTTCAGAACAACCACATGATCTGACATTTGACGCACCACGGCCAGATTGTGGCTAATGAACAGGATCGACAATCCGAACTGGGCTTGCAGGTCTTTCAGCAGATTAAGTATCTGGGCCTGAATAGACACGTCCAGCGCCGAAGTGGGCTCATCACAAATCAGGAACTCGGGTCGCGCCACAAGCGCTCGGGCAATTGCAATCCGTTGCCGCTGACCGCCCGAAAACTGATGCGGGAATTTCAGCATCGCGCGCTGTGGCATGCCGACAAGATCAAGAACCGATGCCACGATGCGCCGCTGTTCGCCTTTATCGCGCGCCAGATCGAAAAAGCGGATCGGCTCGCCGATGATATCCTCGATCTTGCGGCGGTTGTTAAGCGAGGAATAGGGATCCTGAAACACCATCTGGATTTTGCGTCGCGACGGGTGCGTTCTGGCCCGCTCCCGCCCCAGCGGTAGTTCGGACCCGTTAAATTCAATCCGCCCCGCAGAGGGGCGGACCAGCCCAACGATTGCTTTTGCCAGTGTCGATTTGCCAGAGCCGCTTTCACCGATCACGCCCAAAACCTGTCCAGGCTGAACATCCAGCGAGATGCCCTGAAGTGCGCGAACCGCGGTGCCCTTACCAAGCGAAAACTGGCGATCTGTATAAAACGTCACGTCCAGGTCACGCACGGACAGAACCGGCCCGTCGCTCGCCGTGTGTCGCTCGCCGGCCAACAGCCAGTCAGTAGCGAACTGATCCGATGCACCGTCCACTTTCCACAACAATTCAGGTGTTGGCAGGCTTGGTTCGTCGCTTAGAATATTGGCAAAACGGTCCAGTTTCTCTTCTAAACGGGGCACGGCTGCCATCAGGGCCTTGGTATAGTCGTGGCGCGGATGGCCCAAGACCTGTGCGGTCTTGCCTTCTTCCATCAGTTTTCCGCCACGCAGGACCGAAACACTGTCGGTGATTTCTGCGATGACGCCGATATCATGGGTAATCAGCAAAAAACCGACGCCCCTGTCATTCGCAAGTCTGCGGATCAGATCAAGAATTTGCGCCTGTATCGCCACGTCCAGCGCAGTTGTGGGTTCATCGGCGATGATAAGGTCCGGGTCGGTGCAAAGCGCCAGCGCAATGACAACACGTTGCCGCATGCCGCCGGAAAACTGATGCGGATATTCCGACATCCGGCCTTGGGCATTCTCAAGGCCGGTTTCGATTAGCAGCGCCACAGCCTTGTCGCGCGCCTCCTGATAGCTGTGACCAGAGTGCTGGCGGATAGTCTCAACCAACTGATCCTCAATCGTCAGCAGCGGATTGAGCGATGTTTGCGGGTCCTGAAATATCATCGAGATTTTGGCGCCGCGCAGCTTGTGATAGGCTTTTTGCGAAAGCTCCGGCAGGCTTTGTCCCAACAGCTTGATATCGCCCTGCGCGACGTAGCCGGGCGAGGGGATCAGGCCGATGATTGCCGCACCGATAGTTGATTTGCCAGCCCCGGATTCGCCGACCAGACCATGGATTTGCCCCGGTTCCAGCGACAGGTTGATCCCCTCGATCGCGGTAAACAGGCCAAAGCGGGTTGGGTATTGCACCGTCAGATCGGTGACTTCCAGAAGCGCGCCCATTACCGCAACCTCGGGTTCAGGACGGCGCGAAAGAAATCGCCCATTATATTGACCGAAACAATCATCACGATCAGCGCCGCCGAGGGAAAAATCACGATCCACCACTCGCCTGAGAATATGTATTCGGTGCCAATGCGGATCAGTGTTCCCAGCGAGGGTTGATTTGGTGGCACACCAACACCCAGAAAACTGAGCGTTGCTTCCAGCAGGATTGCCACGGCCAGATCAACGGTGCCGATCACCATCAGCGGGCCAAGAATATTGGGTAGGATCGCGACGGCCATGATCCGCAGGGGGTGCAGGCCCATGATCTCGGCCGCCTGCACATATTCCTTATTGCGTTCCACGAAAGTCGAGGCGCGCGCCGTGCGTGCGAAATTCACCCAAAGCGACAGGCCGATTGCAACAGTCAGAACGACCAACAACAATTCGTCGTGCTGTTCGCGAGGCAGGATGCCGCGCGCCACGCCATCGACCAAAAGCGCTGTCAGAATTGCCGGAAGGCTTAGTTGCACATCGGCAATCCGCATCACAATCGTATCCAGACGACCGCCGAAATAGCCCGCCGCCAGCCCCAGACCGGTGCCCAGAACGGCTGCGAAGGCAACTGACGACAAGCCGACCAGCAACGAAAGACGCGCGCCATATAAGATTGAGGACAACAGATCGCGCCCCTGATCGTCGGTGCCAATAAAGAATCTGGGATCGCCGTCTTCAACCCACGCAGGGGGCAGGAAGCTGTCCAGAAGGTCAAAACTTGCAAGGTCATAGGGATTTGTGGGTGCGATAAGCGGGGCAAACAGCGCCCCAAGGACCGACAACAAGCCGATCGCCGCCGCAACTTGCGTAACGGGGCTGCGCAAAAACAGATAGATCAGCTCGTTTTCAATGCGAACGCGGCGCCACCATGTAAGCATCAGCTTGCCTCTGCTTTCAGGCGAACCCTTGGGTCGATCACGAAATACAGGATATCGACGATCAGATTGATGATCACAAAGATCAGCGCGATCAGCACCAGATAGACAGACATCACCGGAATATCGACAAAGCGGATGCTATCCAGAAACAGCAGGCCCATTCCGGGCCATTGAAAGACGCTTTCGGTCACGATGGAAAACGCAATGACGCCGCCAAATTGCAGGCCAATAATGGTAATCACCGGCACCATAGAATTTCGCAGCGCGTGTTTATAGTGAACCGTTCGATAGTCGATGCCACGGGCAATGGCGAATTTGATGAAATCGGTATTCATCACGTCCTGCATTTCAGATCGCACCAGCCGCATGGTCAGGGTCAGTTGATAAACCCCCAACGTGATCGCTGGCAGGATCAGCGCACGCAACCCGCCAAGGGTCAGGAAATTGGTTTTCCACCAGCCGATTTCCACCACGTCGCCACGTCCGAATGTGGGCAACCAACCCAGTTGAACGCCGAACACATAGATCAGAAATATCCCGATCACGAAGGTCGGAATCGAGATGCCGATAAGCGTGGTAATCAGGATCGCATTGGCGATCACGCCGTCATTGTGAAGGGCCGTGTAAATTCCTGCCGGGATTCCAACCGCCAGCGAGATAAGCAACGCGACAAACCCCAGTTCTACTGTGGCGGGCATTCTGTTCAGGATCATCTGGCCGATCGGTTGGCGGGTCCGGTAGGAAAACCCGAAATCGCCAGTTACCAGATTGCCCAGAAACCGCGTGTATTGAGCAATAACCGGATCGTTCAGGCCGAGTTGTTCGCGCAGCCGTTCCTGATCCTCGATCGAGGTTTCCTGCCCAACCATCACCGCAACCGGATCGCCGACGAAACGGAACAGGGCAAACGCCAACAGACTGACCGCCAGCATTACAAAAATCGACTGAACGAGCCGTTTTAGGATAAATGAAAACACCCGCGTCTCCCGGTAGCTATGTCCGACTTTGGCAGCAGGATAAGCGTTTGGCCACCAGCAAGATAAAATGGTCTGCTTTGGCTGGTAACAGTTTTGTCATCTCGCAGCGGACGTGAAAAATTAGACTCTGCTGCGCGCCGCGCATAGTCTCGGCAGGTGACCACGCGTCAACGAACGCCTGAATTTCTGCAGTACCGGGGAGATGATAAATGAAATTACTCACAAAAACAGCTATTTGCGGTCTGATGCTAGGTGCATCAGTCAGCGCGGTTTCGGCCGAAACCTTTAAATGGGCCGGCTCTACCGATCCACAGACAATGGACCCGCACGCGGTGAATTCCGCGCCTGTTCTGGGCTTTTTGAACAACATCTACGAAGGGCTTGTCCGTCGTGGAAAAGATATGAAGATCGAGCCCGCCCTTGCCGAAAGCTGGGAACCGCTTGGCAGCGACGGCTGGCGTTTTCATCTGCGCCACGGCGTAACGTATCAGGATGGTTCGGCGTTTACTGCGGAAGATGTGATGTTTTCCTATCAACGCGCGAGCTCTGAAGAAGCTGATGTGCGTTCATGGTTCTCACCGGTGTCCGAGGTGATCGTTCAGGATGATTTCACCGTTGATTTCATGACCAAGCGTGCTAACCCGTTGTTCCCGGATTCAATCGCCAATTTCATGATCATGGATAAGGGCTGGACCGAAACAAATGGCGCTGAGCGCCCTGCAAAGGACGCCGAGAATTTCGCAACCCTAAATGCGAATGGAACCGGCGCTTTCGTCCTTGCCAGCCGTGATCCGGGTGTTCGCACGACTCTTAAGCCTTTTGGCGGATGGTGGGACAATCTGGAAAGCAATATCACCGAGGCGATTTTTACGCCCATTGGCGAGGCCTCGACCGGAATGGCCGCGCTGCTGTCGGGCGAGATTGATTTCATCGCGCCGATACCCTTGCAGGATGTTCCGCGCCTGAAGCAAACGGCTGGCTTCAAAGTTCATGAAGGTGTCGAGGCACGGGTGCTAATGTTTGGCTTTGGCCATGAAGCAGACGCGTTGAAATATTCCGACGAAACGACTGGCAAGAACCCGTTCCACGATGTTCGCGTGCGCCGTGCGATTTATCAGGCAATCGACGTCGATGCCCTGACAAGCAAGGTGATGCGTGGCACCGCCGAACCGGTTTCTCAGCTTGTGTCCAAAGAAATGAAAGGCTTTTCAACCGGGCTTGCGGCTCGTTTGGCGTTCGAACCGGCAGCCTCCAAAGCTTTGCTGGCCGAGGCGGGTTATCCGGACGGGTTTTCGTTCGGGCTGATGTGTCCGAATGATCGCTACATCAACGACGAGGCTATTTGCCGTGCTGCGGCGTCCATGCTGGCCAAAATCGGCGTTGACGCCAAGTTGACGACGATGCCCGTTCGCTCTTACTGGCCGGAACTGCGTGCTGACAATTTCGATATGTATCTTCTTGGCTGGTCGCCCGGCACGTTTGACGCCGAGCATCCGCTGCGGTTCCTCGCCTCGACTCCAAATAAGGAAAAGAAGCTGGGATCGTGGAATTTCGGTGGCTTTTCAAGCGCGCGGGTGGATGAGCTGTTACCTATGATCCAGACTGAGATTGACGACACAAAGCGTCAGGGCATGGTCGATGAGGCGCATAAGATTTTGCAGGACGAAGTTGCTTATGTTCCGATGTATGTGCAGCCGCTGATCTGGGCGACAAAAGACAATATCGCGCTGACCCAGAGAACGGATAACTTCTTTATCCTGCGTTGGGTAACCGTTAACTGATCCGGTTACAGTTATAACAATACGCGGGCCCGGCGGTGTTTCGGGCCTGCGCTGATTATCCGGCGCTGAATGCGAATTTTATCGAAAATTCCCGTCGCTCCAAAAAGTCCCCATCGCCATTTTGTAAAAGTTCTGCGCGAGGTTTTCGATCATGGGTCACTGGCTCTACACAAAAAAGATTGCGCCCCGGTTCTGCGCGGCGATGCGTTTGCAGCCACGGCAGGTCTGTTCCATCGGTGGCGATCTCGATTGCCCTTTCAGGCCCGGATAAACCATCATCGACGCGCACGGCGTAACGCCCGGGTATTGGTCCACGAATACGGGTTTGCGGATCGCCTTGCAGCATGTCGTTGCTTGGTGTCCCATTGCAACTTACCTGCGTGGAAGGGGAAATCAGCGGAAAGCCAAGATTGATGTGATAGAGGGCAAAGATCGGGGCGTTGGGGGTGACGGTGACCACGTCGTCAAGCAGAATTGTGTTC
>JAHRVD010000011.1 GCA_019090845.1 Marinosulfonomonas sp. | reverse complement strand
CTGCGCCATTCATGACCTCGACCCTGCAGCAGGAAGCCAGCCGAAAATTCGGCTTTGGCGCGCGCCAGACAATGAGCTGTGCGCAGCGCCTATATGAGGCCGGCCTGATCACCTACATGCGGACCGATGGCATCGACATGGCACCCGAGGCGATCACCGCAACGCGCGACGCGATCAAGGACCGGTTTGGTGACAGTTATCTGCCAAATTCACCGCGGATCTATAAAAATAAGGCCAAAAACGCGCAAGAAGCGCATGAATGTATCCGCCCGACCGATCTGTCCAAATCAACCGAACAGCTGAAAATATCGGACGCGGATCAGCGCAAACTGTATGACCTGATTTATAAACGCACCATTGCCAGCCAGATGGCCGCCGCACGGATGGAACGCACAACGGTGGATGTTGCCAGTGCTGACGGGCAGGTCGAATTGCGCGCCACAGGACAGGTCGTGCTGTTTGACGGTTTCATGAAAATCTACGAAGAAGGCCGCGATGATGCGGTGGTTGACGACGACGACAAGCGCCTGCCCCAGATTATGGAAGGCGAAGCGGCCGACAAACGCAGCGTCACCCCGGAACAGCATTTTACGCAACCGCCACCCCGCTACACCGAAGCGTCGCTGGTTAAACGCATGGAAGAACTGGGCATCGGCCGCCCCTCGACTTACGCCAGCATCGTTACGACGATTCAGGATCGCGAATACGTAACCAAAGACAAGAACCGCCTGATCCCCGAGGACAAAGGGCGGTTGGTGACGATCTTTTTGCTGAATTATTTTCGCCAATATGTCGGTTATGAATTCACCGCCAATCTGGAAGAACAGCTTGACGATGTCTCGGCGGGCAATCGCGACTACAAAGAAGTGCTGTCGCGTTTCTGGCGCGATTTTGCAGCCGCAGTTGCTGAAACGGCCGATTTGCGTATCCGTGAAGTGCTCGACAAGATTGACGAAGTCCTGGAACCGCATGTCTTTCCGCCAACCGAAGATGGCAGCGACCCGCGCGTGTGCAAAAAATGCGGCGACGGTCGGCTGGGGCTGAAAACTGCGCGCTCTGGTGGTGCATTTATTGGCTGTTCCAACTATCCGGAATGCCGCTTCACGCGCCCGCTGGCGGCCCCCACGGGCGACGAAGGCGAGGTTTTGGACGGCAAAATTCTAGGCGAGGACAGTGGCGATGAAATATCTCTGCGCGATGGCCGTTTTGGCCCCTACGTGCAGCGCGGCGAGCCGACAGAAGACGTACCGAAACCGCCCCGGGCAAGCCTGCCCAAAGGGTGGGAACCAGCAAACATAGATCTTGAAAAGGCGCTGATGCTGCTGGCTTTACCACGCGAGATTGGCCCCCACCCTGATGATGGCGTCATGGTCGAGGCCGGCATCGGGCGTTATGGCCCGTTTGTGAAACATGATCGTCTTTATGCCAACCTGCCCGACGTGGAAGAAGTTTTCACAGTCGGTATGAACCGCGCGGTCGAGGTTCTTGCGCAAAAGCTGGCAACGCGCGGTGGTGGACGAGCCGCAGCAAAGCCGTTGGTGGAACTGGGCGAACACCCCGACAAGGGTGGCGCGATGAACGTCATGGACGGGCGCTATGGGCCGTATGTTAAATGGGAAAAGGTTAATGCGACTTTGCCCAAGGGCACCGAACCTGGTGATGTGAGCGTCGCCATGGCTGTTGAATTGGTTGATGCGAAAGCTGCCAAGAAAGGCGGACGAAAAAAGGCCGCGCCCAAAAAGAAAAAAGCAGCGGCCACGAAAAAACCTTCCGCCAAGAAAAAGCCAGCCGCCAAGAAGCCCGCAAAAAAATCTGCTGCAAAAGAATAATGCGGCCTGTCCGGCGGTGAGGCCAGTTCCCCTGCGACGCGGCATTCAATTGACATTGGCGGAGCCTTTGCACAAACAAGACCCTCATTCGTTTCGGGGAGTTATTCATGAAAAAAGTTTACGGCTCAGCGTCAGAAGCGCTTGATGGCCTTTTACACGACGGGATGTTCATTGCCGCAGGTGGCTTTGGGCTGTGCGGCATCCCAGAGCTGCTGTTGCAGGCGATCAAAGACGACGGTGCCAAGGATCTGACATTTGCGTCCAACAATGCGGGTGTGGATGATTTCGGCATCGGCATCCTGTTGCAGACCAAGCAGGTCAAGAAAATGATTTCGTCCTATGTGGGCGAAAACGCCGAATTCATGCGCCAGTATCTGTCGGGCGAGCTGGAGCTGGAATTTAATCCGCAGGGCACATTGGCCGAACGGATGCGCGCCGGTGGTGCAGGCATTCCCGGGTTTTACACCAAAACTGGCGTGGGTACGGTGATTGCCGAGGGCAAGGATCACAAGGATTTCAACGGCGAAACCTATATTATGGAAACCGGAATCGTAGCTGATCTGGCGATCGTGAAGGCATGGAAAGCCGATGAAACCGGCAATCTGGTGTTTCGCAAAACCTCGCGCAATTTCAACCCGCCGGTTGCGACTTGTGGCAGGGTTTGTATCGCCGAGGTCGAGGAAATCGTGCCGACCGGCAGCCTTGATCCCGATTTGATCCATCTGCCCGGAATTTACGTTCACCGGATCGTTCAGGGCGAACATGAAAACCGCATCGAACAACGCACAACACGCAAAGCTTGAAGGAGGCCGAAAAAATGTGGGATCGCAATCAAATGGCCGCACGGGCGGCACAGGAACTGGAAGACGGGATGTATGTTAACCTTGGCATCGGCATTCCGACGCTGGTCAGCAACTACATTCCGGATGGTGTTGACGTAACGCTGCAATCGGAAAACGGCATGCTTGGCATGGGCCCATTCCCAATTGAAGGCGAGGAAGACGCCGACATGATTAACGCGGGCAAACAAACGATCACCGAAATGGATCGCACGTCTTATTTTGACAGCGCGATGTCGTTTGGCATGATCCGGGGCGGCAAGATCGCGATGGCGATTTTGGGTGCGATGGAAGTGGCCGAAAACGGCGATCTGGCAAACTGGATGATCCCCGGCAAGCTGGTCAAAGGTATGGGCGGCGCGATGGACCTTGTCGCAGGTGTCGGCCGGGTGGTTGTGGTGATGGATCACACCAACAAACATGGCGACAGCAAGATTCTAAAGGCATGCACCCTGCCGCTGACCGGCAAGGGCGTGGTGGACCGGATTATCACCAATCTGGGCGTGCTCGATGTGACCCACAAGGGGCTGCATATCGTCGAACTGGCCGATGGTGTCAGCCGCGAAGACATGATCAAAGCCACTGAGGCAACGCTGGTCTGATTGGTTTTCAAACAGAAAAAACCTTAAGGGCAACCGGTTCGGGTTGCCCTTTTTTGCAGACCTCTTGCGTCCGAAAACGAACAATTGGCTTCATATTCTCGCCCTAATCGCTAATTATTCCGGCGTGTAAATGACAATGAGCAGCACAGAACCAAATCAGAATTTCCCGGCCCGCGCGCAAAAACCGCTGCGTTGGCGCGATAATGCTGTTCTGATTGCGTTGATTGCCTTTGTTGTCTTTGGCCTTATTGGGCTGGCTGCCGCTACTGGCTGGCAAGAGACTATGGCCCAGATATCCAAACTGTCATGGCTGCAGGTGCTGTGGCTCTTGGCGCTTAGTCTGGCAAATTATGGGCTTCGTGCTATCCGCTGGCACATCTTTTCGCGCCGCCTTGGATTGAACCTTGGCTTTGTGCAAAACAGCCGCCACTTTTTTGGCGGGCTGGCAATGGTCGTAACTCCGGGCCGTCTGGGCGAACTAATCCGGATGCGCTGGCTGACCCGCGAAACCGGCTGGTCATTTGAAAAAACTGCACCGCTGCTACTGGTGGATCGCGCTTCTGATCTGGCGGCGATGGCCCTTATTCTTGCAGTCACACTTG
>JAHRVD010000268.1 GCA_019090845.1 Marinosulfonomonas sp. | reverse complement strand
GGCGATCCGGCTTCTGAACTCGTCTGGCAGGCACATATCAAAAGAATGGCCGAACGTGCCGCTCTGGCCAAGGCTGTAAAGCCCGATTTGCGCATCGCAGCGCTTGATCCATTCGCGCTGCGATATATGGCGATTTTGGCATTCGTGATGGCGTTGATTTTTGGATCAGTCTTGCGCGTGGCGAGCGTGGCAGAACTGGCACCGGGACAGGGCAGCTATGCGGGCGGGCCCACTTGGGAAGGCTGGATCGAGCCCCCGGCCTATACCGGCAAACCGTCAATATACCTTGCGGATATCAAGGCCGAGCATTTGACCGTTCCTGCCGGTAGCTTTGTGACTTTGCGCCTGTACGGTGAAATCGGCGAACTGAGCGTGGTCGAGTCGATATCGGGGCGTATTGGCGAAGCTGAAACTGCAGCCGAGCCTGCTCAGGGCTTTGATATCACCCAATCGGGCGAACTGGTGATCAAAGGCCCCGGTGGCCGCAGTTGGACGATTGAAGTTACACCGGACGCGCCCCCGACCATTGATCTGGTAGGTGAATTGGAACGTCGCGTGGGTGGGGACATGCGTTTGCCATTCGTCGCCGAGGATGACTACGGGATCATTAAGGGACGCGCTGAATTGTCGCTTGATCTGGCTTCGGTTGATCGGCGGTATGGTTTGGTGGTTGCGCCAGAGCCCCGCGAAACGATCCTTCTGGATCTTCCGATCCCGATTAGTGGTAACAGACGTGAGTTCGAAGAAACGCTGATCGAAAATCTTGCGGAACATCCTTGGGCAGGGCTGCCCATAAAACTGTCTCTTTTTATCGAGGATGCCGCAGCGCAGATCGGAAAAAACACGCCCGAGACTGTCATATTACCCGGGCGCAGGTTTTTTGACCCGTTGGCCGCAGCACTGATTGAGCAGCGCCGAGATTTGCTCTGGTCGCGGAAAAACGCCGGGCGTGTGGTGCAGGTTCTGCGGGCCACAAGCCATCGCCCAGATGGGTTTTTCCGCTCCGATACAGCATATCTAAAGCTGCGTTTTGCCATCAGACAGCTGGAGATTGGCCAGGAATATACCAGCTTATCTGAAGCTAAACGTGATGAGGTGGCTCAGGCGCTTTGGGATATTGCCCTGGTGATCGAGGACGGAAACCTGTCTGATGCCCGTGAACGTTTGCGCCGCGCGCAGGAGCGCTTGGAACAAGCGATGCAGGACGGTGCGACGGATGATGAAATCGCCGAGTTGATGGAAGAACTGCGTCAGGCAATGCAGGATTTCATGCAGCAGCTTGCCCAGCAGGACCCGCAAAACAACGAACTGGCCGACAACCAGAATACACAGGAAATCACTGGTGATCAGTTGCAGGCTATGCTGGACCGGTTGCAGGAATTGATGGAGCAAGGCCGGATGGCTGAGGCTCAGGAATTGATGGATCAGCTGCGCCAGATGATGGAAAACATGCAAATGGCGCAGAACCAGCAGGGTCAGGGCGAACAAAGCCCCGGTCAGCAGGCGATGGAGGGTCTTGCGGATACATTGCGCCAGCAACAGGGTCTGAATGATGACACTTTTAGTGATTTGCAGGATCAGTTTGGCGAAGATGGCCAGCAAGGAGAGCAGGGACAACAAGGACAAGGTCAACAGGGTCCGGGACGACAGGGGCAAGGGTCGCAGGGGCAGGGCCAACAGCCGGGTGAGGGGAATGAACCGGGGCAGGGATTGGCAGATCGCCAGCAGGCGCTGCGCGATCTTTTAAACCAACAGGCCGGAAATTTACCCGGTGCCGGAACCCCCGGTGGCGACACCGCGCGTGATGCACTGGGTCGCGCCGGGCGTGCTATGGAGGGTGCAGAAGACGCCTTGCGCCAAAAGGACTATGCCGGTGCCTTGGATAATCAGGCTGATGCGTTGGAAGCGTTGCGTGATGGCATGCGCGGCCTGGCCGAGGAAATGGCTCGCCAGCAGCAACAAGGCCAACAAGGCGAGGCGTTTGGGCGGGCCGCCACCGATAACAACCGTGATCCATTGGGTAGAGATACCGGTTCAAGCGGTCAGGCGGGCACCGATGAACAGATGATGCAGGGTGAAGATATCTATCGCCGGGCGCAAGAATTGCTCAACGAAATTCGCCGCCGTTCATCCGAGCCGGACCGCCCGGACGTTGAACTGGATTATCTGAAACGGCTGTTGGACAGGTTCTAACCCGATCTGCTGCCGCTGATCTGCGAGACGAGCGCCGTCAGTCGGCTCACGGCGCTTTGCATCAGATTGTCAATTGCGTCACGCAGAGCGTTCACCCAATCCACATAACTGGCCAATGCCGGTTCTGCACCGGGCACGGCCTGTGCAATACTCTGGGCAAATATATAAACCAGCACGAACGCCGCGAATATCAGGATTGTGATCGCGAACCCACGTCGAAACCCGCGTTTTTCGCTGGTTTCCTTTAAGTCTTGCTCTGATCCTTCTTCTGCGGTTCCCGCAGAAGCCGTCAACGTTGAATTAATCTCTTCGATATCGGGCAAAAGATCTTTGCGTGCCCCGCCCGTTACTGCGGTGGCGGCAGCGGATGCGCCAAGATCATCGTCAAGACCGCGCAACCGTGCCATGCGGCCCTTGACGTCCGGAGCCTGATCGCCGCTTGGCTCGTCCAGTCCCAGATCGGGTTGAGTTTCAAGACCGACGTTTTCGCTGGCGCGTTGTGCCGCTTCGCGTTCGGCTTCCTCGCGAAGGATGCTTGAAACATCTTCCTCAAGCCCGCGCGGCGGGTTTTCGGCGCTAATGTCTTTTTCTGTGACCTCGTCTGACTGATCCGATTGCACCCACTCAGAACTACCGGGTTCGCTCGCATCTGCAGTTTCCGGGATTTCCGGCGCGACAGGTTCTTCGATCTCAGGTTCCGGTGCCGTTTCCGGTGCCTCCACCTTTTCATCTGTCGCCACGGCCACGGCTTCGTCTTCCCAACCCGCTGCATTCTGAAACCACGTATGCCCACAGTTTGAGCACTGAACATCACGGCCGTTTTCGGGAATAACGCTGTCGTCCACTTCGTATTGCGCATCGCAATTCGGACAAATCAAACGCATCTGCGACCTCAATTTTTATTTTTGGCTCTCTGCCAGCCGCACGAATTCGACTATTCCAAGAGCACCTGCTTCATTTTGGGCTGTTTTTAGCAAGGTTATCGAAACAATCCAAGCTTTTGCATTAGTAGCGTTGAAAGGCGTCGCTGGCTGAGGCAAAACTGTCGCGGCAGGCAAAAGGCGGAATGCGCGTGATTGAACTGACAAATGTGTCTTATGGCTACGGCGATACCGAATTGTTGTCGGATGTTTCACTGCATATTCAGCCGGGGTCTTTTCACTTTCTTACCGGGCCGTCGGGGTCTGGTAAAACGACATTTCTAAGGCTTTGTTATCTGGATTTGCTGGCAACAGCCGGTCAGATCACAGTATTTGGCAAGCAGGTAGCTGAAATGACCCGCGACGAAGTTGCCTTTACCCGGCGCCGTATCGGTGTTGTGCATCAGGATTGCCAGTTTCTGGATCACTTGCCGCTGTCCCAGAACGTGACATTGCCGCTGGAGGTCGCGGATCGCGCTGATGAAGATGAAAACCTAGGCGAACTACTGACCTGGGTTGGCCTTGCTGACCGCAAATCGGCCCTGCCACCGCAATTGTCCGGCGGCGAACGTCAGCGAGCGGCACTGGCGCGGGCGATAATCATGTCGCCGGATTTTGTCATCGCGGACGAGCCAACCGGGAACGTTGATTGGGAGATGTCCCAACGACTTTTGTCCCTGTTGATCGAACTTAATAAGATGGGGAAAACCATTTTGATTGCTACCCATGATCTGAATTTGATCCGGGTTGCCAAGTCGCAGGTGGCTGCACGAGTGTTGCGGATACGTGATAAACAGTTGCAGTTAGCGGGGGCTGATTTGTAATGGATTTCAAACGCTGGAGTTTGCAGGCGGTTTTGGAAACACGGGCCGACAAAGTGGTTCCGCCATCCGGTTACACGGCCCGCCTGACATTGTTTACCTCGGCGGCGATGGCATTTCTTGCGGTTTTTGCGCTGGCGCTGTCGCTGGCAACTGGCCGGTTGGCCGACCACTGGTCGTCAGAGCTTTCGCGCACTGCCACGGTCCGCATTTCGGCCCCGGCTGGTCAGTTGGCTGCACAGACAAAGGCTGCGCTGGAGGTCTTGCAGACCACGCCGGGCGTAAAAAGCGCTCGGGTTCTGGATGAGGCGGATGAGCGGGCTTTGCTTGAACCGTGGTTTGGAAAAGACCTGCCACTGGACGCCCTGCCAATTCCCAAACTGATTGAAGTGATCGAAGACGACGCCGGAATTGATGCCAACGGATTGCGCTTGCGCTTGCAGGGCGAAGCGCCCGGAGCAATTTTTGACGATCACACCCGCTGGCGGCAACCATTAGTACATGCGGCTGACCGGCTGCGGTTACTTGGGATTGCAGCAATTGTGCTGATTACAGCGACCACAGGGGCTATGATTACGCTGGCTGCAAGTTCTGCTTTGGCCGCCAACAGTCGCGTGATCCGGGTCTTGCGCCTTGTTGGCGCACGCGACGTCTATGTGGTCCGGGCATTCGTGCGGCAATTTACCCTGCGCGCGTTCGTCGGTGCGCTGGTTGGGATGGCTGTGGGTGGTCTGTCTATGGCGACATTGCCAAGTGCCGGTGATACCAGTGGATTTCTATCCGGGATGGGGCTGCAGGGCACAGATTGGTTGTGGTTGTTGCTGATCCCGCCACTCGCTGCGCTTGTGGCATTTGTCGCGACCCGCATTGTGGCATTCAGAACTTTGAAGGAGTTAACATAGTGGCATATGCGATCCAGTGGCTGCGCTCGCTGATTTTCAATTTTCTGATGTATGTAGCGCTTGGGATCATAGGGATTGGGTTTGCGCCTTGGGCGCTGTTTAGTCGCGAGGGCAGCTATGCGGCGATTAACAGCTATTGTAGGTGGGTCGTTTGGAGCGCCGGTTGGATGATCGGGCTGAAAACTGAAATCAGGGGAGAGATACCTGATGATGGGGTGTTAGTTGCCGCCAAGCACCAGTCCTTTTTTGATATTCTGATTATTTTCAGGGCGCTTCCGCGCGGAAAATTCATCATGAAAAGTTCGCTCGTCTGGGCGCCGATTGTTGGCCAGTATGGTCTGCGGATCGGCTGTGTCCCGGTAGATCGCGGCAAGCGGGGAGCGGCCATCAAAAAGATGGTGGCCGATGTGAAATCAGGGGCCAAGGAAGCCGGCCAGCTGATTATTTTTTCTCAGGGCACTCGGGTCGCGGCCGGGGACAAAAAACCCTACAAAATCGGCACAGGGGTTTTGTACCGGGAGTTGAAGCAGGACTGCGTGCCAGTGGCTACAAATGTTGGCGTATTTTGGCCGCGCCACGGCATCTACCGCGCGCCGGGATTGGCCGTAGTCGAGTTTTTGCCACGCATCAAAAGCGGGCTGAAAACAGCGACTTTCATGGCCGAATTGGAAGAAACCGTCGAGGCGGCGTCGGATCGCCTTATGGCCGAAGCTGGGTTTGTTGGAAAAGAAAACGAATGAAATTTATTCAATCGCTGGAAGAACTCCACAGCCACTACGGCACCCCCGACGACACCGCGCTGCGCAAAGTCGCATCCAAAATAACGCCGGAATACCGCGCGTGGATATCGCGCTCGCGATTTTGCGTGCTGTCGACGGTTGGGCCGAAAGGAACGGATGCAACACCAAGGGGCGATGACGGCCCCGTCATGCAAGAGTTGGACGAGCGCACGCTGGCGATGCCGGACTGGCGTGGGAATAACCGCTTGGACGCCTTGCGCAATATCGTTCGCGATCCGCGTGCGTCGTTGTTGTTCATGGTTGCGGGATCAAAAAACGTCGTTCGTGTTAACGGACAAGCGCGGGTCAGCGTAGATGCCCATTTGCGCGCCAGATTTGAGCGGAACGGCCTTCGGCCACGCAGCGTGGTGGTCCTGAAAATAGAAGAGGTCTATTTCCAATGTGGTCGCGCGCTTGTGCGGTCCGAACTTTGGACTGCTGGGGATCAAAGCGAGGGCTTGCCAACGGCGGGTCAGTTTCTTGCGGCAGTGACGGATGGTGCGATTGGTGGGGCGGCCTATGACGGGGAATGGGATGAACGGGCCAAGAAAACTTTGTGGTAATGCGCCCTTGGCGTAACTTAGGCCGCCAGTCCCTTTGATCCGATATCCAGATACTTTTCGCGACGGCTTTTTAGCAGCTGATCGGGCTTTTTCTTTGCCAGATCATTCAACATCACAGTTAGCGCCTTACCGACGGCTGTTATCGTTGCCTTTCGGTCGCGTTGTGCGCCACCAAGCGGTTCGGCGATAACCCTGTCAGCGACGCCCAGTTTGATTAAATCCTGAGCAGTCAGGCGCAAAGCTTCGGCGGCCTCGCGCATCTTTTCGGAATCTTTCCAAAGGATTGAGGCGCAGCCTTCCGGGCTAATCACAGAATATACTGAATGTTCCAGCATCGCGACCTTGTTGGCCGTAGCAAATGCGACAGCGCCACCAGAGCCACCTTCGCCAATGATAACGGCGATCACCGGCACCTTAACTTGCAGGCATTTCTCGGTGGTGCGCGCGATTGCTTCTGCCTGGCCGCGTTCCTCGGCCCCTTTGCCGGGGTATGCGCCCGGTGTGTCCACCAGTGTTATGATCGGCAAGCCAAAACGGTCCGCCAGATCAAGCAGCCGGATCGCCTTGCGGTAGCCCTCGGGCCGGGCCATGCCGAAATTGCGCTCGATCCGGGTCTTCGTATCGTGGCCTTTTTCGTGCCCGATCACCATTACAGGAACACCGCCCAAGCGCGCAATTCCGCCCATGATCGAATGGTCATCGGCAAAGTTTCTGTCGCCCGCAAGTGGCGTATATTCGGTAAACAGCGCCTCGATATAATCGCGGCAATGCGGTCGGTCCGGGTGACGCGCAACCTGACATTTGCGCCATGCGCTAAGGTCTTTGTAAATATCTTTGAGCAGAACAGCGGCTTTTTTGTCCAGCGCGGCGGCTTCTTTTTCAACGTCCATCTCGGCATTGGTGCGGGCCAGCGCGCGCAGCTCTTCTGCTTTGCCCTCAATCTCGGCCAAAGGCTTTTCGAACTCAAGATAGTTGTTCATGCGACCGCTCCGTGATGTGTCTGTGATGTGTATATGACCTCAGGAAATGGCCATTGCAACTCGCCAAAGACCTTGACGCGCCGCGGCTTCTGGCCGAAGACCGAAAAAACACGACTAATTATGAAGATGCCACTGCCTGTCTGCCAATTCAAAGACAGTGCCAAGGAGAATGCGATGAGCCGGATTGTTTTTGTGAACGGGGACTATGTGCCCGAGAAAGACGCTAAGATTTCGGTCTTTGATCGCGGGTTCCTGATGGCCGATGGTGTCTATGAAGTAACGTCGGTTCTGGACGGCAAGCTGATCGATTTTGCGGGCCATGCGGCGCGGCTGGAACGCTCGCTTGCCGAACTGGACATGGCAGCCCCGGTGACGACAGATGCGCTGCGGGACATATTTCGTGAATTGGTTGCTCGCAATGATCTGGTTGAAGGAATGATCTATTTGCAGGTCACCCGAGGCGCCCCCAATGACCGGGATTTTGTATTTCCTGACCCCGATGAAACACCATCAACGATTGTGGCATTTAGCCAGTCCAAGCCGGGTCTTGCCGATAATCCGGTCGCAAAAGTGGGCCAAAAAGTCATTTCCATCGAAGATATCAGATGGGGTCGGCGCGACATTAAGACGGTGCAATTGCTATATCCAAGCATGGGCAAGATGATGGCCAAGGCCGCCGGCGCTGATGATGCATGG
>JAHRVD010000267.1 GCA_019090845.1 Marinosulfonomonas sp. | reverse complement strand
TCTTTGAACGTGTCGCGCCCCTCAGGCATATTGCGAGGGTCGACGTCAACTATCAGCTGATCCGCCCGTAGACGGACACCGACGTTGCGATCATCAACCTTCGCTTGTTTCAGCGTTTGGGCAGACTTGAACGGCCGGGTTGTCCAGTTTTTGTAAAGAGGGCGTTTGCCATCCTCAATGGTGTCACCGGAGTCATTGACATGGGTGGCATCCCACCTGTGCGAAGGCATCAGAGTGCAGAGGTCTGAATACTGCGCCAACGCATCAACGTTTATGTTTGTATCAACCATATCACTTGCCCCCGCTTTCAGCAGGACCACCTGTTAGCCCTCGGTCCAGGTAAGCCTGAACGTCAGCGAGCTTGTAGAAGATCACATGAAAACCTGGCACCGTGGTTGGTCTTGGACCCAAGTATCGGCCGCCGCGACGGAAGCTGGCATAGGTTTGGAGAGTACGGCGGGTATGACCGGTCAGGTCTGCCACCTCTGAAATGGACAAGAGCTGATCGCCCTCGAACACTGGTTTCGCCTCAGAGGGCGATGGGTTATATTGAATGGGCACGGCAGTGCATTCCTTTCGAGTGTTAACAATAGAACGGCGGACCCTTGGGATTGGGGGTTCGTCGTCACTGTCTTTTTGCACTGTCTATGAAGCAACTATGGCTTGGTTCGCACATAACCAAAACCACCACTTGGCTGTCAACTTCTATTTGGTTTCTCAGTACGTCGGCGACGTCGGAAACCAGTAGCCCTTGAGAGCCCTTAAAACAAAATTCTGCACTGCGGAACTATCCGCACGGAAGGGCAGGGAGCGGACGTTCGCTGCGCCAAGCATGGAGGTCTGCCAAGCGGACTTTACTGCCGTTCGCTGTGGTTGCGCTAAGGTCCGCTTTTGGCAGCGAAACGAAATCTGCGCTGCAGCGAACAAGCATAAGTGATTGTATCCAAAGGGCCGTCCAACGACTTTCATAACTTGACATTTCGCTCTCTTCTAAACAGCAATTAGAAAGAAACAAACAATCGTCTGGAGACGCGACGAGATGAAAGATGCGCGCGAACCGTTTAGCTATCAGTCCGATGAGAACGTGCCTTACTTTGACGATACGTTTGTAGTTGCCGTTATGGATGGTGAATGCGCACTGTGTACCTTCGGTGCGCGGCTGATTGATCGCTTTGACAAGAACCGTAAGATTCGAATTTGCCCCGTCCAGTCTCCATTAGGGCGCGCCCTCTTGGTGCATTTCCAGATGGATCCAACGGACCCTGAAAGTTGGGTTTTTCTGGAAAATGGGATTGCTTGGACATCGTTTGATGCTTGGATCAAAGCAGGCGAGGCGGTTGGTGGGATCGGTAACTTGATACGGTTTTTCTGGGTTGTGCCGCAACCGATCCGAGATTGGATATACCGGCGCATTGCCCGCAATCGCATTGCCGTCTTTGGCACCGCCGATATGTGCAGCCTGCCTAACCCCAGTTTCAGGGCGCGATTGATTGGAGATGAGTGATCGTTTCGATCTCCATCGTTTCCATTTCTGACAGATAGTCCGCAAGCGAGACAAGTCCCAAGCATGGCATAGCACCTGCAGCAGGTTGATCCCCATTTGCAATGCGCGCGGCGAGGATGATGGCGGGTATTGTCGGGATGTGCGGGCCACAGCCATTGCGTGCAACAATGAACCAGCTTAGCTCTATCTGCTGGCCAGGGTTTTGGGCGCTTTCGCCGGTCAGGAAGACATGCATGCCGCCATTTTTGCTGCCGAAGGGATTGAACCAATTGCTAACCGACAGCAAAGCGGGGGCTATGCGTTCGAGCGGAAGGGGAAGACCAAGTCGCACAAGTTGAGACATAGCCCAGAGGCCGAGGTGTAGGGGGCTAAGCTCTAACCCCGCGGAAAACTGGATTGTTCCGATGTTATGGCGATCTGGCAGCAGGTCTAAGTCGGGGATGTCGCAGTTGGCCATCCACCTTGCGCCAAGACCCGGGTAGCGTTGCCGGTAGATGTCCTGCCAGCCGTAGATGTCGGACCTGATCCCTTTGAATGGTGCAAGCTTTCGTCCGACATAGCCAAGGATTGCACGTGTCGTCGCAAGACCGCGCTCGGCTCCTTGTCCTGGTGCAATGCCGTACTTCATCAGATCAATTCGCGCGAAGTCGGAAGCATAGGCGGCCACAACAGCGTCTGAGAGGGCGGGAACCGTGCTTGCACCACTGATCACCGCAACACCGGCGTCTTGCGCGTACTGGTCCAGCTTGTCGATGCCCGCTACAAATTCCCGCCCGTCGGCAAGATCTATATAGTGGATCATATGATCAATCGCGGCGCGTGCGACGTCGTATCCTTGCCCTTGGAAGGGACCGACGGTGTTCACCACGACGCAAGGTCGATGTTCCTTGAATGCGCGGGCGAGCCCTGTTTCGATATCTAATTTCAGTGGGGTGGCATTGGGGCCGATTGATTTTGCTAGATCGTTCGCCTTTTGTAAGTTGCGTCCAGCTATCAGAACGGGGATACCTTTAGACGCCAGCGCGGCGCTAATGCGTTTGCCAAAATTTCCGTAACCACCAAGGATGAGCACGCATTTAGTCAAGGGTCACCTCACTGATTTTGAACGCGCCCGAGTATGAATAGAGAAACCCAAAGAGCCAATGTTGGATCGTCATTTCCATGCGAAAATGGGCATCGTCGATAGCCTCTTCCCATGCAGACGGAACGCCAAACAGCCACGTCACCGGAAGCCGCATGGTCAATCCGCCCAGCTTAAGTCGGTAGCCTATGTGATCCAACCGGACACGGCCGCCGTCAAAGGCGAAGGTCGAGTGCCACCCGACCCCTGCACCAGTCCATTCCGTCACTTGATTTCCACCCATATGCTCTAGACGAGAGACGAATTCATAGGTGTCGCCAGCACCGAGCCTGAAGTGGCGATGGTACCAAAAACCGTCGCTATCGGCGTGAGTGCGAAAGATCACTTCGGTGTCGACGCCTTTGCGATCAACCGGAACAAGGGTTTTGGTCATGCGAAACAGAGGGGCTGCCAACCGCATCAACCAGCTTTGCCGGATATCCATCGGGCCAGTGACGCGCACAACGTCGTCTTTGCGCGTCCGGTTTGCGTAGTGAGCGTGAAACACTGTTGGCATGGTCGCCCAATCTTCGCCGAAGATCCTTTCGAAGAATGGTTCGTTTTCTGTCATAGTCACCTCTTGTCTGCACAGGTTCTAGGTGGTTATCCATTCGTATGGAATACTTGGTCCTAAAGTGGATTCACATCGTCAGCTCGACCGTACTGTTCGGGACGGGAATTGGGCTCGCATTTTTCTATTTTGCGGCGCATCAATTGAAGGACCTCGCAGCGATCAAATTCGCGACGCGGATGGTGGTTCTGGGTGATCTGATCTTCACGACTCCAGCAGGTCTTATTCAAATTATCAGTGGTACATTGCTGATATTGCAGGCTGGTTGGACACTTGACGCCACATGGTTGTGGGTCGCGCTGGTCTTGTTTGCGTTTGCAGGCACATGTTGGCTACCGGTCGTGTGGATACAAATCAAGATGCACAAAATAGCACGCGACGCGACTGACCTTTCTCAGCTACCCGCAGTTTATTGGCGCTACTTCAGGCAATGGGTGCTGTTGGGCTCGCTCGCGTTTCCTGCACTTCTCGCGGTATTCTGGCTGATGATTGCAAAGCCAAGCTTTTGAATTAGTATGAATCTGATGAGATACATGGAGTCCTGATTTCCTTCGCAAAGGTCCGAATTAAGTAAGCGGTGCCTCAGCGTATTGGGTTGTGGTAAACGGCATCAATCGGTCGTGATATAGACGGCGATCTTGCTTGTTTCCCGATACCGGACATTCGCTGCGTCGCGGAAGATTGGTAAAGTGGGCTCGAAGTTGCCATTCGCTGCGGCACGCACCGAGGTCTGCTGTGCGGACGGAACGGGCTTTCGCTGCAGTTGCGCCAATGACTGCTGTTGACTTTGATCGGCGCCACTTTCAGTCGGGCTCCGGAATGCCAAGGCTTGAGCGGACCGTTGCCAAGACAAGGTCCTTAGGTATCCGTAATCGCCTCCGCGCCAAGAGCCTTCTTCGTGAACGAACCGTCGGAGATCATATCGCCAAGTGCTTCATGCAAATCCGAAAGCGAAATATTGTCCGAGCCACGTACAATTGCGAACTGGCCCATCCTACGGGCAATCTCGCGCATGAATGCCGCCGAGGCACCTTTACAGCGTTTGACGCACTCATCTGCAACGCCGGGCTCAAGTGTCATGCCAACCCTATAAAGATCAAGCAAGCGCGCGCGGCAATTCGCATCCGGTAACGGTATTTCTACCGCCTGATCAATGCTGTCTCTTATACACATCTGA
>JAHRVD010000010.1 GCA_019090845.1 Marinosulfonomonas sp. | reverse complement strand
CGAACAGTATCAGGGGTGCCCGATGAATATCCATTCGACCGATGCCAAAAATCAGCCCGACGCCGATGAGGCAAAAGCAGCACTTGCTGTCCTCAAGGCGTGGGCAGCGGCTGCGACGGCCACCGAGGTGGCCGAGCTGAACCCGCAGATTGCCCGTCTTCTGCCAGGCCAAGAGGTGTCAAATTACCCCGCGCTGGCCCGCGCCTATCCCGAAGAATTTGAAATCGACGATGCTTATCGCGCAACACTGCCTGATCTGCAAAACGGTCCGGCGAGCCTGATTAAAGGTGCTCGGCGCCATATCCAGCATGTGGGCATCTCTAATTTTCGCCTGCCGATCCGATTTCATACCCGTGACGATGGTGATCTGACGCTTGAAACTTCGGTGACCGGCACGGTTAGTCTGGACGCGGGCAAGAAGGGCATCAACATGTCCCGGATCATGCGAACTTTCTATCAGCATTCAGAAAAAACATTTAGTTTCGGGGTGATAGAGGCGGCACTTGATGCGTATAAATCGGACCTTGAAAGTTTTGACGCGCGGATCGAGATGCGGTTTTCCTTTCCGATGAAGGTTACTAGCCTGCGTTCTGGCCTTGAGGGATTCCAGTATTACGACATCGCTCTGGAACTGGTTGAACAGGACGGGGTGCGCAAAAAGATCATGCATCTGGATTATGTGTATTCCTCGACCTGTCCGTGTTCACTGGAACTGTCGGAACATGCTCGCCAACACCGTGGGCAACTGGCGACACCGCATTCGCAGCGCTCGGTGGCGCGTCTGTCGGTCGAGGTTGACGATACGGCCGACTGCCTGTGGTTCGAGGACGTGATTGACATGTGCCGGGCCGCGGTTCCCACTGAGACGCAGGTGATGGTCAAACGCGAGGACGAACAGGCCTTTGCTGAACTGAACGCTGCCAACCCGATTTTCGTCGAGGACGCTGCCCGGCTGTTCAGCCAGGCTCCGCAAAACGACCCGCGCATCGGCGATTTCCGTATCGTCGCCAGCCATCAGGAAAGTCTTCACAGCCACGACGCCGTCAGCGTGCTGACCGAGGGTCCCACTTTTGCGAATCAGAGCCTTGATCCCAGACTGTTCTCGACGCTATTTCACGTCGGGTAGGGCGGCCCTTTGGGCGGGGCTGGCCGGTCTCGGGCCTCTCACCGCTTGACAGCCACGGCACCGCCCGCCAAGCCTTGCGCCTATGTTTGATCTGCGCCCCGTTGGATATGTTATAGGCCTGCTTGTTGCTGCCCTTGGGGCGACGATGGCATTTCCTTTGATGATCGACGTGGCCGAGGGAAACGGAAATTGGGCTGCGTTCCTTGAAGCCGCGATCATAACGATGACGGTTGGCGGGTTGATGGCGCTGGCCTGCGCCAATTCAGTGCGCGACCGCCTGTCGATCCAACAGAACTTTTTGCTGACAACGGGTGTCTGGTTGGCTTTGCCGATTTTCGGGGCCTTACCGTTCGTGTTGGGGGCCACCGAGGCACGGTTTATTGATGCATTTTTTGAGGCGATGTCAGGGCTGACAACCACCGGGTCCACAGTGTTCAGCGGGCTGGAAACATTGCCCAAGGGGTTGCTGTTCTGGCGTGGGCTTCTGCAATGGTTTGGCGGTATCGGGATCATCGTTGTGGCGATGGTGTTCTTGCCGGAACTGCGGGTCGGTGGGATGCAGATATTCCGATCAGAAGGCTTTGATACACAGGGTAAAATCCTGCCACGCGCGACTGAAATCGCGTCGCGGATATCGGTGATTTATTTCGGCGTGACGGTGGCTTGCGCCTTTACCTATCTGGGCTTTGGAATGTCGCCATTTGATGCGGCGACGCATGCAATGACGACGGTGGCGACCGGCGGATTTGCCAATTACGACGCTTCTTTTGCCGCCTTTGGGGCAGGGGTCGAATATGCGGCGGTCCTGTTTATGATCCTTGCCGCGTTGCCATTTGTGCGGTTCGTGCAACTGAGCGCGGGCAGTGCGCGCCCGCTGCTTAACGACAGTCAGATACGAGTGTTTCTGATGACTGTGGCCGGTGTCGCGCTGGTGATGGCGCTTTGGCAGTGGAACAGTGCCGACGCAGGCGTTGAAACCAGTTTTCGAAAGTCGCTGTTCAATGTCGTTTCGATCCTGACGGGCACCGGCTATGCCAGTGCGGACTATATGACATGGGGCGCGTTCCCGATTGCCCTGTTCTTTTTCATTGGTCTGATTGGTGGATGCGCTGGTTCGACCGCCTGTTCTGTCAAAATTTTCCGCTATCAACTGCTGATCTCGTCGATTAAATCGCAGGTCCGTCGCATCCACTCGCCGCACGGGCTGTTCACGCCGCGTTATGCGGGGCGGCCGGTCAGCGATGATGTGCTGTTCTCGGTGATGGCATTTTTTGTTCTGTTCATCGTCACACTTGGCGTTGTTGCGATGTTGCTGGCGATGACCGGGCTTGATTTCATGACTTCGATTTCGGGGGCATCTGCTGCGCTGGCCAATATCGGACCGGGTCTGGGGCCGGTGATCGGGCCGTCGGGCAACTTTGCGTCGCTCACTGATACGGCCAAGTGGATTTTGGCCGCGACGATGCTGATCGGGCGCCTTGAATTGATGGCGGTCTATGTGCTGTTTACCGCGAAATTCTGGCGCGGCTGATGGCGGGGCGGACCCTTGGCGGCGAGATTGCGTTCGCCCTTAGGGCGCGCGGCGTGGATACGGTGTTTGGTATTCCCGGTGTGCATAACGTCGAGATGTATCGCGGCATCGAAGCGGCCGGGATCACCCATGTTCTGGCGCGCCACGAACAGGGCGCCGGGTTCATGGCCGATGGTTATGCCCGCGCGAGCGGAAAGCCGGGGGTGGCGTTTGTCATTTCCGGGCCCGGGCTGACCAATATTATGACACCGATGGGGCAGGCCTATTCGGATTCTGTGCCCTTATTGGTCATTTCAAGCTGTTTGCCTGACGTTCCGGCGATACCCGGACGGCTGCATGAGATGCGCGATCAGGAAGGTGCCGCTGCCTGCGTATGTGACTGGTCTGAAACTGCCAAAGATGGGGCCCACGCGTTTGAATTGCTGAACCGTGCTTTTGATGAGTTTGCTACCCAAAGGTCCCGGCCCAAGCACATTCAGATACCAACCGACGTGCTGGCAACGCTTTCTGACCCGGCGCCAAAGGCGACCCATTCGCGCCCTGAAACTGCTGATGTTTCACCCGATGTGATGGCGCAAATCGTGACCCGGCTAAGGGGGGCTAAACGCCCGCTGTTTATCCTTGGTGGCGGCGCGATATCTGCGGTGGATTTTGCCCGCCGGGCATTGGCACATTTCGCCGCCGCAAGTTTCACCACCTATACAGGGCGCGGAATTGCGCGCCCCGATGATCCGCTGGCGTTTGGCAGTTATCTGGCAAGGCCGGGTAGCGCCGATGTCATTGGTGGCAGCGACTGCGTGGTCGCCATTGGCGCGACTCTGGCAGAGGTTGATCTGTGGCGCGACACGCTGGGCCACGACTCGGACCACATGTTTATCCGCGTGGATATCGACGCGGCCGTTCTGGCCGATGGGCATGGCGCTGACATCTGCGTTCAGGCGGATGCGCAGGTGTTTTTGTCGGGCCTGATTGCTGCCAGCGTCGGACATAAGGCCAAAACCCTGTGGCGTCCCGAACAGATCGGCGCAACCCGGGCGCGCTGGCGAGGGGAGCTGGAAAATGAGCGGCCCGGTATTGTGCCGCTTTGCGACGCGCTGCGCGCGGCTTTGCCGCCAAAAACAATGATCTGTTCTGATATGACCCAACTGGCCTATGTGGCCAAGGAAGTCTGGGACATGGCGGCACCGGGGTTGTGGCATCACCCTTACGGGTTTGGTACGCTTGGTTATGGTTTGCCGGCGGCGATTGGGGCCAAACTGGCCCGTCCTGACCAGCCTGTCGTGGCCATCGCGGGCGACTATGGCTTTCAGTATACGATGCAGGAATTGGGGGTGGCAGCAGAGCTTGGTCTGAGCCTGCCGATAATCCTGTGGGACAATGGCAAACTGGGCGAGATCGAGGATTGCATGGTCGCCGCCCAGATCGCGCCAAACGCTGTAAGGGCGCGCAACCCCGATTTTGAAAGGCTCGCGGCGGCCTATGGCGCTGGATATCAGCGCCCCCGCTCACTGGCCGAGGTAAAAACAGCCCTTCAGGTCGCTTTGCAGGCGGATGGCCCGACGATTGTGCATCTGAGCCCGGCGATCAGTTCCAGCAACTAACCAGTACGGTCATATCGCCCGATTGCACGGTCAAATCTTCTGGTGACATTGGCCCGGTAAGGTCCGAGGCGGTTGGCGTCAGCCCGTTACTGGTCAGGAAATCCAAAATCGCGGCCTTGTCGGCAGAAAAACTGACCCTGTCGGGCAGGCGTTTTGCGGTGCCCTCGACCTGTCTCTTATACACATCTGACGCTGCCGACGAAGCTAGA
>JAHRVD010000266.1 GCA_019090845.1 Marinosulfonomonas sp. | reverse complement strand
CGCTTCGAGTGGGCCGTTAGCTCAGTTGGTAGAGCAACTGACTTTTAATCAGTAGGTCGATGGTTCGAACCCATCACGGCTCACCATTTTTTTAGTGTCTCCGCACAGCTTAACAACTGGTCGTTAACTCCGGGCTGAAAAGAATATTTGCAGTCTCGAGCGGCGTTCCACGGCTTTAGATAGTAATCTTCTTGTCGCTGTGATTGCTCTTGAATGTGTTGCAGTTGGACGCTAAAAAACCAATCGTCCGTTGCCAAAAATGCAACATGTAGTTTTCTTCAATGAAAGCAGGCAGATGCGCCACCTTCAGGTTCTAAAATACATAGAAAAAATTGCCCGCAGTGGGTCATTGCGCAGCGCGGCTGAGCAACTGAACATAACGCCATCCGCCCTGAACCGCCGGATTTTGAGTATTGAAGAAGAACTGGGTGTTGAGATATTTGAACGTCACCCCGCCGGATTGCGCCCCAACATTGCCGGTGAAATTCTGTTGAAACATATTCGTGACCAGATCGCCGATATGGACCGGGTGAAATCCCGCATCGCCGATTTGTCCGGTATGCGCGCAGGCCACATCAACATCGCCACCACGCGCGAAGTGGTGCAGTTCTTCCTGCCCGCCATGATTAAACGCCATCTGCTCGAATTTCCGGCCGTCACATTCGGTGTTAACCTGCATGAACGAGGCGAGGCTGAAACCTCGCTCTTGGACAACACCAATGACATTGCTATTGTCTTTGACCCCATTCACTTGGACAAGTTGCGAACGGTTTATTCCGGTGCCCAGCAGGTTTTTTGCATAATGTCCGCAGGCCACCCATTGGCCAGCAAGAAACGTCTGCGGATTTACGACTGCGTCGAGTTTCCATTGCTGCTGCCCAAGCACCCCGAAGGCATCCGAGAAGTGCTGGACGCAACGGCCAGGAAAATCGGGATCACGCTGGAACCCGCGCTTGAATCCAACAGTTTGGATTTGCTGCGTTTGATGTCACAAGACAGTGAGGCGCTGAGCTTTTGCCTTGGTATAAATCTACGGCCGGATCTGGCAAATGACCGGCTTGCTATGGTGCCGCTGGACACCGGTAACATCCCTGCTGGTGTCTTGATTGCCGGGCATCTGCGCGGCCGCACTTTGCCGGTTGCCGCCGCTCGTTTTTTGGAAAGTGTAAACAAAGAGCTATCGTTGCAATTTTCGTAGAATTGAAACCAGAAAAGTGAAGTCTTTCCAGTGACACCTGACTTTTGACCAAAGGCCTCCCGTTCGGTTCGCATAAATCTGCCGGAATCCCGATGACTTCTTTTTTGGCTCCATTTTTCGACGGAAAGATGTATTGAAAGATCACGATCCGCGCAATGTATGGGTGTTGGGTGCATTTTTGCAGCACCGATCCCGATAATGAGAGGCCAAAGTGGCGAATTACTTATACAAAAACGATCTTCCCGACGGGCTGGACTTGGGTCCAATCGTAGCAATTGACTGCGAAACAATGGGCCTTAACCCGCACCGTGACCGCCTGTGCGTCGTTCAGATGTCGGGCGGCGATGGAAATGCACATCTGGTGCAGATCGAAATTGGCCAGAACGAAGCCCCCAATCTGTGCAAAATGCTGCGTGACCCAAAAGTCCTGAAGCTGTTTCACTTTGGCCGTTTTGACATCGCTGCGCTGTTCAACGCATTCGGTGCCCTGACAGCACCGGTCTATTGCACCAAGATCGCCTCAAAGCTGATCCGCACATATACCGACCGCCACGGGCTGAAAAACCTTCTTGACGAGATGTTGAATGTGGATGTTTCCAAACAGCAACAGATGAGCAACTGGGGTGCCGAAAAGCTTACTGATGCGCAAATATCCTATGCCGCGTCCGACGTCCTGTACTTACACGCCCTGAAAGAAAAACTGGACGCCCGTTTGGAACGCGAAGGGCGCAGCGAGATAGCGCAGTCCTGTTTCGAATTCCTTCCGACGCGGGCGCAGCTTGATCTGGCCGGCTGGCCCGAGATCGACATATTCGCCCACTGAAAAAGGCACCCCCCTGAATGACCGACGCAACAATCCTTTCCACCGCACAGCGCGTCATCAACCGCGAATCTGCTGCGCTTTCAACGCTGGCCGGCACAATCGGCGATAGTTTTGCTCAGGCCGTTGGTGTTCTGGCCAAGGCCAAAGGCCGTGTGATCGTTTCAGGTATCGGGAAATCCGGTCATATCGCCCGGAAAATTGCAGCGACTTTGGCCAGCACCGGAACCCCGGCGCAATTTGTTCACCCAGCCGAGGCCAGCCACGGCGACCTTGGAATGGTAACCTCCGATGACGTCGCACTGGCGATATCCTATTCTGGCGAAGCGCCTGAACTAGCCAATCTGGTCGCCTACACGCGACGTTTCGACATACCGCTGATCGGCATTTCCGGACGCCGCGAAAGCACGCTTATTCACCAATCTGATATCGCCCTGATTCTGCCCGCCGAGAAAGAGGCTTGCGGCACCGGTATCGTTCCTTCCACTTCAACCACGATGACATTGGCAATGGGGGACGCGCTGGCGATCTGCCTGATGGAAAATCGTCAATTCACCCCCGAAAATTTCCGCGATTTTCATCCCGGTGGTAATCTGGGCGCGCGCCTGTCGCGGGTTGGCGACCTGATGCACACACACCTGCCGCTGGTAGATGAAACGACCCCCATGGGGGATGTTCTAATTGAAATCAGCCAAAAAGGATTTGGGGTTGTTGGGGTGAACAGCAACGCTTCTGGCCTTATCGGCGTTGTGACCGATGGCGACCTGCGCCGTCACATGGACGGATTGCTGGACCTGACAGCATCGCAAGTTATGACCGCCGCACCCACTACAATCAACCCTGATGCACTGGCCCAAGAAGCTGTCGCTTTGATGAACGCCAAGAAAATCACCTGCCTTTTTGTGGTAGATCAGGCAACCGGGCCCGCCGCAGTCGGCATATTGCATGTTCACGATTGCCTGCGTGCCGGAGTGGTTTGACGATGATTGCATCGGACAACAGTTATTCGCGATTGATAATGTCGCTCAAAATAATCCTGCCACTCTTGGCGCTGGCGATTTTATCAACCCTGTTTCTGGTCTCCAGATCACTTAATCCGGCGCAGTCAATTCCATTTGCCAAGGTCGACGTGCAGGAACTTGCCCGCGCGCAGCGCATTGGCAGACCTGCCTACTCTGGCATGTCCAAAGGTGGTTCAGCTATCACTGTGACCGCAGACGACGCGGTGCCCGACTCTGGTGGCTCACAAGACCTGACGGCCAGTAATCTGCGCGCAGTTGTCCAATCCCCGGACGGCAATAAAACCGAAGTGACAGCGCGGATTGCCCGTATCGAAAACAGCACAAAGACTGCCCAATTGTCTGATGGAATCCAAATATCCACTTCAACCGGGTATACCGTCATGACCGATAACGCTCTTGCCATGCTCGATCTTAGCGAATTGTCGACGACCAGCACCATTACCGCTCACGGCCCTCTTGGCAGATTGACCGCCGGTCAGATGGTCATGACACAACAATCTGGGGGTGGCGGCGGCGAAGGATACGTTCTTGTGTTCAAAAATGGCGTCAAGCTGGTATACACACCCCAACAATAAACAGGCCCCTGTGCAATGAAACATCTGAAAATTCCATTTTTTGCTTTACTGGCAACCATCGCAGCAGGGCTTGCGGTTGCGCAAGGCGCACAGGTCGCATTCGGCGGTTTGCAACATGACACGACCTTGCCGGTGGAAATGTCAGCCGACAAATTGCGCATCGATCAGGGCGACGGATCGGCGCTGTTCACCGGGAATGTGTTGATCGGTCAGGGCGAAATGCGCCTTTCAGCCGCCAAAGTCCGGGTCGAATACGCAACCGAAGAAGGCGATTCAACTGGCCGCGTGTCACGACTATTTGCCACCGGCGGTGTCACCCTGCTCAGCGGCGCCGAGGCTGCCGAAGCGCAGCAAGCAGAATACTCAATTGATACGGGCGTGATTATCATGACCGGAAATGTCATCCTGACGCAGGGTCGCAATGCTCTGTCCTCGGACAAGATGATTATCAACCTGACCACAGGCGTTGGCACCATGGATGGCCGTGTGAAAAGTATCTTGCGCACGGGGAAAAATTGATGGCCGACAAGCCCGCACTCAAAGTCGCGGACGGCGAGGCTGGCCTGCATATCAAGCACCTGCGCAAAAGCTATCGCAAGCGTGTAGTTATTCGCGATGTCAGCATGGATTTGTTGCGCGGTGAAGTTGTCGGCCTGCTTGGTCCAAACGGATCTGGAAAAACCACCTGCTTTTATGCAATCGCCGGTCTGATAACGCCCGAAGGTGGGCAGGTTCTGATTGACGGGCGTGACATAACGCTATTGCCAATGTATCGCCGGGCTAAGCTCGGCATCGGCTACCTGCCACAAGAAATGTCAATTTTTCGCGGACTTTCCGTCGAAGACAATATTCTGGCCATTCTGGAAATAGCCGAAAAGGATCCGACCTTGCGTCGTGATCGTTTGGAAGAGTTGCTATCTGAATTTTCAATAACCCACCTGCGCCGCGCTTCGGCATTGTCCTTATCTGGCGGCGAGCGTCGCAGGGTTGAAATCGCCCGATGTCTGGCCGCTAATCCCAAATACGTCCTTCTTGACGAACCTTTTGCCGGGGTCGATCCGATCGCCGTGGGCGAAATACGCACCCTTGTCGGTGAATTGAAAACTCGCGGCATCGGCGTTCTGATCACCGACCACAATGTGCGTGAAACTCTGGAAATCGTGGATCGCGCCTATATTTTACACGACGGCAAAGTTTTGATGAGCGGCACTGCCGACGAAGTTGTGCGTGATGAAAACGTCCGGCGTGTTTATCTTGGGCAAAGTTTTCGTATTAGCTGATGATTGCAGGAATTATCGCAGTTTGAGTTGACATCTGGGCCCGATTCACCGCCAAATGGGGTTAATGCATGATCCCAAATTCATCGTGCGTGCCTTGCCGTTACGGCATCAGGCGCAGACCGTGCCCGCAATGTTCGGGCTGGCAAATTACACCTACAGTTTCACGATAATTAGCGCTGCGAGTTGGGGCAGCTATCGAAAAAATTGTATCAAAATAGAGAGGCTCCATGCGTTATCAGATCACCGGAAAGCAAATCGACATCGGCAAAGCATTGCAAGAACACGTCAAATCCGAACTCGGCGTAGTCGTAGATAAATACGCCGAACGTCCGACCGACGCCGTCATCATCTTTTCAAAACACGCGCATGAATATGTATGCGAAGCCACGGTGCATCTTTCCACCGGCTTAACAGCGCAGGCCAAGGCACATGCTAATGATATCTATGGGTCTTTTGATAAATGTAGCCAAAAGATGGAAAAACAACTGCGCCGCTACAAGCGCCGGCTGAAGGATCACCACAAGGACAGGCAGCAACCGGTTGAACTTTCCGCCGCTTCCTCTTATATCCTCGCCGCACCGGAAGAAACGGAAGAATCAGAGCCTAAATCACTGCAACCAATGGTCATCGCCGAGATGGAGACAAAAATTCCATTGATAACGGTTGGTGAAGCGGTGATGCAGTTGGAACTGGCAGGTGCGCCCGTGTTTGTCTTTCGCAACGAAGGTAATGACGGAGTTAATGTGGTCTACCGCAGGGATGACGGCAACATTGGCTGGATAGACCCCAGCAATACAGCATAAACCACGGCCCTGTTGGGGCTGCATAAAAAGCAACTGAATATGGATTTATCGAGCATTCTGGCGCCCGCGGCAGTCAAAGTCGTAGGCAATATGTCCAGTAAACGACGTTTATTTCTTGATCTGGGCGAAATCGCTTCGTCGGTTCTTGGGCTGCGGCAGGACGATTCTGTTGATGCTTTGCTGGAACGTGAAAGCCTTGGGCCAACGGGTGTTGGCCATGGCGTTGCCCTGCCCCATGCCCGGTTAAACGGTCTTGATCGGGTAGCCGGTGCTTTTGTTCGCCTTGAACAGCCGCTTAAATTTGGCTCGGTCGACCGCCAGCCGGTCGACCTGGTTTTTGCACTGTTTGCGCCTTTGGATGCAGGGGTCGAGCACTTAAAGGCGCTCGCGTTGGTGTCGCGAACGATGCGCGATCCATCCATCTGCGCTAAACTGCGGGCAAACTCCGACCCGACCACTCTGCACGCTATTCTAACTGAATCACCGGCCGTCAAGGCCGCCTAGCACCCACCCACTGACCAAACCCGAAATTCATGTAGTCGCGCTGGTAGGCAGAACGCACGGCTGCTTCTATTTCGCTGTCATAGATATCGGAAAGATTGAATTTTTCACTGTCGCTTTCCTGCTCCAGTTTAGCTGACGACAGGCCGACGTTCGCCGATACAAACCCCAACCCTGCGGCCAGTTCATTTTCCCGGATTACGACATCGGGCAGCATTATGTTTGCCAACCCTTGTAGTATTTCGGTCTGCGATGCCCAGGCCACGTCCACCCGGATGCTGCTTTGCCCGTTCAGGTTGCCCTTGATAAATTCTGCAAATGCCAAAAATGCAGCGCGATGTTCGACCCTCGAAAAGGACTCTCCCGGCGCACCCTCGGGGATCGGGATTTTGTAATTTTTTCGCAAAACTTTGCGGATCACCGCGTAATTGTCGGGCCCCGGCACCAAAATATAGCGCACAAAAGCCTTGTGAAGCCGGGCAACAGGATGGCGCACAACCGTAAAACAGCAGTGCCCTTTTGACTGACGCTTCCATTGGCGCAGCGATTTTTGGGTGAACCCGGTGATCAGCTCCCCCTGCTCGCCGCCATCAAGATTTGCCAGCCACTGCAATATATTACTCCGTGGACCTGAACGAATTGGCATGAATAAGACCGGCGATTGCGCCGCCGCCACAAAACCCGGAACGCCGGGACCACGTCTTGGTTCAAAATTTGGCGTCCGGTTCAGGTCAAATAAATCCAGCCCGGTCAGCGATTTTTCCATCTCCTGAAAGTTTTCGACCGTCTCTTCCAACGGCATTGGGTTTTGCTTTTTAGTTTTCTGGGACGGTGCTTTGATCTTGGCTTTGCCACCAAGATACGCGACCAGCCCATTTGCCACATCAGAATCGGCGATATCGTCATATCCAATGTAAAAGGCCGTCTGCCCGCTGGTCTGCAACGCAAGTTGCAATTTTGACTGAAACGCTCTGTGTGTTTCCAGATGCTGTGAAAAACTGGCCGAATCAAAACGAACCGAAGCCGTCTTTGCGTTGCGCAAATCACCCAGTCGCCACTGGCCGGTTTGGCGCACAATCTCACGCGATATATAGGTGTCCAGCGGATTTCTGGTCAGCACGATTTTCGCGCAACGCCGATCCGCAAGGCAATGTGCCAACACTCTGGGATCATGATCATGAAAAAACCGAAACCCGGGCAGTTCATCCGTCTCGTTTTTCATTCGCTCAATCAGTGCCAGCGGCTCGGTTTCACGTTGTTGGATCGTCATCCCCAGCAACTCTTTCTGACCAGCATGACCGATGAAATGCGGGTTAAACAATTCTCCATTGCAGGAAATCCCGTCTGCCGAGTTCAGGTTCGCCTCAAGAAAATTCGACCCTGTGCGCATCTCTGCGAAAATCACGAAGTAATCGAATTTGCCCACCATCCGTTATTGCACCAGATAAGGGCGGCGGCGGGAAGATACCTGTTGTTCTGTATCGTTGCCGGTCGGAAAATCACCCATCACATGCGCCTGCATGCCTTGATTTTTCAGGTTTTGCAGAAATTGACCAAACCCATCCAGATTGACCATCTTGGGCGCTTCGGTCAGGCGGCGCACATTACGCTGGCCGATTTCATCAATAATTGTCTGCAAGGGCTCCATTGGCGCCTCGACAAATTCTGCCATCGTCCAGATCCGCACGCGTGCCTTGGTATACATCGACCGAAGAATTTTAAGATGCGCCAATTCGATGCGTTGCAATCGCCCGGCCTCTTTTTTGATCGCCGAAAAATTCATGTTTGAATTGAACAATTCAATCGCCCACGCACCTGAAATGATGGAAATCTGCGCGTTCGGGTCGGTCGATATCAACCAGGATATATCCTGATTATCTTTCGGCCCAAACTGAAAGCTCTGCCTCTCTCCTCGCGTGTTCCAGATCAGGCTGGTCAGAAATCCCTTGGAATTGTAATCGCGAATCTCTGCACTATCGCACAACGCACCGGAAAACACCGGTTGCCGGTCGACGAACTCCACTCGTTCCGGCGCATAGAGATGCCCGTGAACCCGGCCACCCACTGCCTTTTCCAGCCATGTTTCAAAATCCTCAAACAGCTCGCTAAAGCCTTCAAAAACCGAGTAGGGTGCGCAGGTTTTTCCCTTTTCAAACCCTTCCTGCGGGAAGCGGCTGTGCATATAAAGACCGGCCCGCCCGGTTGTGCGCCGCTCAACAGCTTTGGCAAAAATCTTGTCAATTTTGCTCGGGTTAGGCTCTGTCGCACCAAGGCCTGCAACGTCCGGCGACAGGAAATTTTTGTATAGTTTTTCCGAGAATGGCCAGATTTTTCGCGCTACAAAACAGTCTGACCGACGCAACAATTGCAGGTGGTCGTCGTAAAAAACATGCGGTTTACCCTGAAAATCAAACTTTGACAGCGTCAGTGACCGGCTTTCAATATCCGTCGAGTATAATCGCGCAAGGGTCTGAAAATAGCTTTCGTCCGGAATCCAGACTTTGGAAAAGTACTTGTCGTAATAATATCGGTCCGGATCTTCGAGAATGGCCGACAACGTTTGTCGGGACAGACACCACCACTGCGACCCCAAATGCGGTAGAATAGATTCCGGTATTTCGCGCTGAAATCCAATCCAACGTTGAAAACGCACATAGCGATCAAATAGCGCCCGGTGTCTTTTCCACGAAAACGGGAACCGCAGGGTAAAACGCTCGGCCTCAAGCCCGTCTGTCGCCCACAACACGTCCTCTGTAGTGACGGATTCGATAAAATCTGTTCTGGGCCTGACATTAAGATACGCGACAAGCTCTTGCACCGGGCGTAACGGCAGGCAGGCACCAGAGGCGAGAAATACGTGCCGGACATCAGGAAACTCGGCCAGTATCTGCGTCGCTGCATCCTGCGTCGCCGCCACCAACGACCAACTTCCCCATTCGCATTTACGACGGTGCGAAAACTGCACATTGTCCAGATCAGACAGGCTGGCCACCAAACCTTCGTAGTCCTGCCGGTTGACCGGTTTATCGACGTGAATGACAACCGGGCATCCGTGGCTGGCCCATTGCCGTGCTACTTGCTCGGCTCGGTTCAGCGCCTCATGCACCAGCATCACAAAGCCGACGCTCACGCCCAGTTTCCTTTGGACATCAGGCCAAGAATTTCAAGCTGCCGCCAGTTGATATATTTTTCAGACCACTTGCACCAAAGGTCGGGGTTTTCGCTGATTTTTTCGTAATAGGCCTTATATTCCTGACTGCTGGCGAAGTGTTGTTTACGTTCCATTTCTTCTGCCGATTTCTCGACGAAAGTGTTCAGAAATTTCGCGTGCAACAGGCAACCGGATACTTTCTCACCACCCCATTCGTCAAAAACAAAGTTCAGGCCGCGCGGCAAAAGCATGTGGGTAGAACTGGCAAATGTATATTTGCGCTGCCATTTCACCAGCGGCACTTTGTTCAGTGCCGGGGCGCGTTCAGGGGTATCGGGAAAAAAAACGCGTGACCGTGGGCCACCCTGAATCCACAGGTTTCCATAATCTTCGTTGCGCGATATTTGGTAATTTCCGCTGTCGAACCAGGACGCAATTTCAAACGGGTTTTGCCCGTCGCCATAGGGCTGCGCTGCCACCGGCCCCTTGGGATACATGTCCAGCAACATCGCGCCGAACGAGCGAATTGAAGATGCGTCCAGCCAATCGGTCAGGGCCCGGATCGGACGCGTATCGCAAAACGGATAGACAAAGAATTCATCCACATCCACCACCAGCGTCCAGTGGCCAATTGCGTATTTTCGAAGCAACCAGTTCAGCCAGTCGGTCCCGAAACGGGCCCGCTTGTAACTGGCGTCGGTGGACCAAACCGACACGTCGTCCTGATCTTCCAGATATTCACGCGATCCATCGGTGGACGCATTATCCACTACCAAAAAATGGTTTATGCCCAAACTACGGTAATATTTCAAAAAATAAGGCAGACGAATGCGCTCATTTCGAAGTGTTACGAAAAGCAGCACATCGTCGGGCCGGATTTTAGCCGTCACATTGCGAACGCTGGTCAGCTCGCGCCGCTTTCGCAACGCACGTATCTGCCAGCGCTTACGCTGCAATCTTCGGCGGTAAATTTTTAGTCCGTTCACGCCTGCTCTCCGAACACAAAGCCGTTTGGGCAACCCCAATAATTGTCCAAAACTAGTTCAAAACATTCTCAAAGTGCTTATTCCAACTCAACTGGTCCCTGTCCAACCCGGTGCGCCGTTTTTTGTTGTTCCTGTTTTTGCCATAGTGGACGAAATTATTGATCTTTGTTTCCCATGAATACAGGTCCGCCACATCAGCGTAAACGGGGTAGTTACCCAGGATTTCCCTAAAAACGGGTAAATCGCTGCAAATTACCGGAACACCCATCACGGCCGCCTCCGCAGCTGGCAAACCAAAGCCTTCGCAATGACTTGGGAACAACAGCCCAGCCGCCCCTGACATCAGCGCCCAAACGTCACGATCAGGCAGATCATTCAACTCAACAACACCGGCGGGTTTTTCGTCCAGCCTCTCAAAAACTGACTGGTTTTTCCAGCCGCGTCGACCAACAATCACAAGGCCTGGAAACGGGTCATCGGATTTTGCCAACCGATCCCAGATGTCCAGTAACAGAGTATGGTTTTTACGCGGCTCAATCGTTCCCAACGTGATGAAATACGGCTGCGCAATTGGCGGATTTTCATGCGGATTGCCGGAATAATCGTGAACCGGTGACAAGCCCAGATGGGCGACCAACATTTCCGGCACCCGGCCCCATTTTGACAAATGCCGTCGTATATCATCGCCAGTAACGGCGGATGTGCTAATAACCCGATCCGCAAATGCACCAACTGCCTGCAGTTTTATCTTGAATTTCTCCGGGATCTCTGGCCGCTGAAACTGCGGGAAATCCAGTGGAATCGTGTCGTGAACAAGCACGGATATTCGCCCGCCCAGCAAAGATTTGATCGCAACCAAAACCTTTTCTGACAGGTTCGAGTGCCCGACATTGAAATACTCCGTGCCATTGGGCAGGTGTTTTTTCAATAACCGGGCAAGCCCACCACTGCGCGCACGTCCAACAGAAAACCGCCTGATATCAGCTTGTGCCTGCATGACCGCACGGGGCCGTTTTGATCCCAAAGAATAAAACCGGTTAATCCCGCCCCACCGGGCGCCCAGAACCATCCGGTCATAAAGCGCCTGCGCACCGGCCCGGTCCAGCAATGCGTATCCAAACCGTAGCTTCACAAGGCAGAAAAACAGGGCGTCCCCTGACAAAAACCTGGAAAAATATGCAAGCTCAACCCGGTCGATCCCGGTTAACGGCCCCAATCCGACCCGTGACACCAGCCGTGTCAGGTCAAGACAATATGCGGCGGGGCTAGGCGTCGTAATGGCCATTTTGATGCCACCGCCATGCGTCAGCAATCATCAACGGCAGGGTCGAGCGGTCTGCCTGCCAGCCAAGCTCTTGTTTGGCCCGTGTGCTGCCAGACACCAGTTTCACGCAATCCCCGGCGCGACGCGGCCCTTCGTTGCACACAACCGGACGGTTTGTAACGACCCCCGCCTGTTCAATAACCTGCCGCACAGAATACCCATGCCCTGTGCCCAAATTGAACACTCTGCTTTCACCGCCTTTTTCTAGCAATTCAAGCCCGCGAACATGCGCGTCGATCAAGTCCATAACATGCACATAGTCGCGAATGCAGGTCCCGTCCGGCGTGTCATAATCAGTTCCGTGGATCGTCAATGCATCGCGCTTGCCAGCGATTGCATCCAACAAAACCGGTATCAAATGGGTTTCCGGTTGGTGAAATTCGCCCACTTCACCGTCCGGGTCAGCCCCGGCAACATTGAAATATCGGAAAATCACATGGCGCAAACCGTCGCTTTGGGAAAAATCGCGCAAAATTTCTTCGATAGCGCGCTTGGACGAACCATAGGAATTGGACGGAAGCTGGCGACTGTCTTCGTCCAGAACGACATTGTCCTGATCACCATATGTCGCGCAGGTTGATGAAAACACAAAGTTCAAGCATTGCGCCGCAATCGCCGCTTCGATCAGATTGATCGAACCAGTCACGTTATTGTGCCAGTAAAGCCCCGG